>NZ_DJDN01000029.1:88947-117973 GCF_002431095.1 Pantoea sp. UBA5923
GATCTTCGTCCGCCACCAGCTCATCCAGATGCTTGCTGACATACTCCGCATCAATGGTGATGGAGTCGCCATGGCGATCGCTGGCGTCATAGGAGATATCTTCCATCAGACGCTCCAGCACAGTATGCAGACGACGCGCACCGATATTTTCGGTGGTTTCGTTTACCTGCCATGCCGCTTCGGCGATGCGGCGAATACCATCCTCGGTAAACTCGACGTTAACGCCTTCGGTACCCATCAGCGCTTTGTACTGTACGGTTACAGAGGCGTTCGGCTCGGTAAGGATGCGCTCGAAGTCGTTCACGGTCAGCGCCTGCAGCTCAACGCGGATCGGCAGACGGCCCTGCAGCTCCGGGATCAGATCTGACGGGCTGGCGACCTGGAACGCGCCTGACGCGATAAACAGAATGTGATCGGTTTTTACCATGCCGTGTTTGGTCGAAACGGTGCAACCCTCCACCAGCGGCAGCAGATCGCGCTGTACGCCTTCGCGTGACACGTCCGGGCCGGATGACTGGCCGCGCTTACAGATTTTGTCGATCTCGTCGATAAACACGATACCGTGCTGCTCTACCGCCTCGATTGCGTCCTGCTTCAGCTCTTCCGGATTAACCAGCTTGGCCGCTTCTTCTTCGATAAGCAGCTTCATCGCGTCTTTGATTTTCAGCTTACGCGGTTTCTGCTTCTGGCCGCCCAGATTCTGGAACATCGACTGAAGCTGGTTGGTCATCTCTTCCATGCCGGGAGGCGCCATGATCTCGACGCCGGCCGGAGCGGCCGCAAGGTCAATCTCGATCTCTTTATCGTCCAGCTGGCCTTCGCGCAGCTTTTTGCGGAACGACTGGCGCGCGGCTGAAGGCTCGCTGCTCTGCTCCGGCTGGCCCCAGTTGTTCTTGGCCGGCGGGATCAGCACGTCGAGAATGCGCTCTTCTGCCATCTCTTCGGCGCGGTATTTGTTTTTTTCAATCGCCTGACTGCGCACCATTTTTACCGCGGCGTCGGTCAGGTCGCGAATAATGGAGTCCACCTCTTTACCGACGTAGCCGACTTCGGTGAATTTCGTGGCTTCCACTTTGATGAAAGGCGCGTTGGCGAGTTTAGCCAGGCGACGGGCAATTTCGGTTTTACCGACGCCGGTCGGGCCGATCATCAGGATATTTTTCGGCGTCACTTCATGGCGCAGCTCTTCGTCGAGCTGCATACGACGCCAGCGGTTGCGCAGCGCGATGGCAACTGCACGTTTTGCGCCGTCCTGGCCGATAATAAAGCGATTCAGTTCGCTGACGATTTCGCGTGGAGTCATCTCAGACATGTTTAATCCTTACGCCCTGGCCGGCAGTTCTTCGAAGTTAACATTGTGGTTGGTGTAGATGCAGATGTCGCCCGCGATATCTAATGATTTCGCGACGATATCATGCGCGCTCAGCTCGGTATTCTCCAGCAGCGCACGCGCTGCTGCCTGAGCGAAGGGGCCACCGGAACCAATGGCGATCAGATCGTTTTCTGGCTGGATAACGTCGCCGTTGCCGCTGATGATCAGCGAGGCGTTTTCATCGGCAACCGCCAGCAGCGCTTCAAGGCGACGCAGCATGCGATCGGTACGCCAGTCTTTCGCCAGCTCAACGGCAGCTTTCACCAGGTGACCCTGATGCATTTCCAGTTTACGTTCGAAGAGTTCAAAGAGCGTGAAGGCATCTGCAGTGCCGCCAGCGAAACCGGCAATTACTTTATCGTTGTAAAGACGACGCACTTTTTTAACGTTGCCTTTCATAACGGTATTGCCGAGAGTTGCCTGGCCATCACCGCCGATCACGACTCGTCCGTTGCGTCGTACGCTTACTATTGTTGTCACGGGCAGACCCCTTGTTGCAGTAGAAAAAAAGCGCCGCGCGGCAAGGCGCGGCGCATCATGCAACCAGATATGGGGCGGGTTTGGCGGGTTTCAACCCCCGACGGCGAGCGGAATACAGTTTGAATGGCCGTTGCCGCGCAGCCGCTTCAGCGTGCTGTCGGCGCTGCTGCGATCTTTAAAGAGACCTATCACCACGCGGTTCCAGCCGCCGCCGGTAGTAATGCGGCTTTCGAACCCTTCAAACGCCAGACCGGCGCGAACCGACTCCGCCTGGTCGGTGCCTTTGAACGAGCCGCACTGCACCATCCAGCGCTGCGAAGAGGCCGGTTTTTCCGCCGCTTTCTTCGCTGTTTCCTGCGCAGGCTCGCGCGTGACGGGAGCAGGCTGCTGCTGTTGCGTCTGACGCGGTTGCGGCGTCGCGCGCGCGCTCGGCTGCTGCGTCTGATGCGTTGTCTGCGGCTGATGCGCCGGCTGGTTCTGCTGCGTGATTTGCGGCTGACGCGCCGGCTGGCTCTGCTGCGTAGTTTGCTGCGTCTGCTGCTGGCGCGACTGCATCTGAAGCTGCTGCTGGCGTTGCAGCGTCTGCTGCCGCTGCGCCGGGGTCTGTTCATTCCACGGCACTTCATTCAACTGCGTCGGCGACTGACGCATATCCGCCTGCATCTGCTCCAGCAGCTGGCGCTGTTCGTCGGTAAGCTGCGTGTGCGACTGGATCTCGCCGCCTGCCGACGGTTCGGTCGGCGTCGGCACCGTGACCTGACGATTCTCCAGCTCTTTAATATATTTCCAGCGCTCTTCAGGCTTCGGCGGCAGACCGTTGCCGTTGGCTTTATGATCCGGGATCACCGGCACATCTTCTTTTTTATGATGCGCAAGGAACCATAAACCACCGGCAAAGGTCACCAGCACCGCGACGGCCAGCCCCACCATGAGTTTGGAAACACCTGAACCGCCTTTGCTTTTCTTTCCACGGCTGGTGTTGCTTTTTTTGCGACGCGTCCCTGTTGAACGCCCGCGGCTTACGTAATCTCTCTGTGCCACTCTCGTTCTGATACCCTTCAAAAAATCGTGCCAACGGGGCGAAAACGCCTTGAAAGACCGCCCGGCAAGGAGTCCGCCATGTTACTCAAGGGTTGGAACTTTGACCAGCAGTGTTCGCCTTAAGAATCTACTGAAAATAACTGAAAATTGCGGCTATTTCTCGCGCTTCTTCTCAGGGGCCGTACTGCCACGCACGGTGAGTTCGGCGTCCAGCAGACGCGAACCGTTATTTACGCGTTTGCCCTGCAGCTCATCCAGCAGCAGCAGCATCGCCTCGCGCCCAATCTGATAGCGCGGCTGCGTCACGGTGGTCAGCGGCGGCTCGCAGTAGCGCGAAAGCTCAATATCATCGAAACCAACGATCGACAGATCCTGCGGCACGCGCAATCCAAGGCGTTTCGCCTGATTCATTGCGCCGAGCGCTATCATATCGCTGTGACAGAACAGCGCGCGCGGCGGCTGCGGAAGGGCCATCAGCTGTTTCAGCGCCTGCGCGCCCGCTTCAAAGCTGAAGTCGCCGCGAACAATATAAGTGGGATCAACGGTCAGGTTGCTGCGGCGCAGCGCCTGAATATAGCCCTGAGTGCGATACTGGCACAGTGGCATATCTTCCGGCCCGGCGATGCAGGCGATCTGGCGATGGCCCAGCTGCAGCAGATGATTGACCGCCTCAAATGCGGCCGTCAGGTTGTCGATATGCACAGTAGGCAGCGCCATCTCCGGGGCAAACTCGTTTGCCATCACCATCGGCGGCAGATTGCGCTGCTCCTCATTGACGGGATCGAACGGGATCTGCGAGCCGAGCAGCACCATGCCGTCGATCTGGCGCGTCAGCAGCAGATCCAGAAAGGTCTTCTCCTGCTGGTTCTGGTGCGCGCAGTCACCAATCAGCACCAGATAACCCTCCTGCGCCGCCGTCACTTCGACGCCGCGAATGATTTCGCTAAAGAAGGGATCGCAGATGTCGGGCACAATCACCAGAATCGTCTGCGTCTCGCCGCGACGCCCGTTGCGCGCCAGCCCGTGTGACGCATAGCCGACAGCGATCACCGCCTGTTCGACTTTTTGTCGCGTCGCCGCCGAGACTTTTTCAGGATTCATCAGCGCGCGCGAGACGGTTGCGGTTGAAACGCCCGCCTTCTCAGCCACATCTTTCATGGTGGCGGTGGACGCTTGAGGATTCTGCTCCAACACTCTACTCCTGACGCATTCAAAGGATAGTTGTGGCCGAAAAAAGCCACGCCGCGCACATTGTTAACGATTGCGCGGCTGGGTTGTTACTTAATTTGCATAAAAATTGTGACTTGTGCGACTTTTTTCGATCTGGCTCGCAGGCTTAGCTCTCGGTGGGATCGATATCGAGCGTCCATTTGACTTTACGTGCGGCGGGCAGCGTCGCGATCAGCGGCAGCGAGCCGTCGAGCAGCTGTTGCAGGCGCTTACGCGAAGCATGCTGCACCAGCAACTGCCAGCGCCAGCGTCCCCCGCGCTTTGGCTGCAAAGCGGGAACCGGACCCATCAGCCACATGGCGTTATCCTTCAGCGGGCTGGCATCCAGCAGGTTGCGCAGCTGCTGCAAAAATTCAGCGGCCTGCTGGTTATCGTGATCCTCGGCGCGAAACAGCGCATGACTGGTCCAGGGCGGCAGCATCACCGACTGGCGCTCCAGCAACGCCTGCTGGGCAAAAGCGAAATAGCCCTGATGCAAGAGCGACTGCAGCAGGGGATGTTCAGGATGGTGGGTTTGTAACAATACTTCGCCCTGTTTGCCGGCGCGGCCGGCGCGACCTGCGACCTGCGTATAGAGCTGCGCGAAGCGCTCTGCGGCGCGGAAATCGGCGGAAAAAAGCGCGCCATCCACGTCCAGCAGTGATACCAGCGTCACGTCCGGGAAATGGTGGCCTTTCGCCAGCATCTGCGTGCCCACCAGAATGCGCGTGCCGCCGCGATGCACATCGGCCAGATGCTGCTCCAGCGCGCCCTTGCGGCTGGTGGTGTCGCGGTCGATACGCGATACCGGCACGCCGGGAAACAGCGTGCCGAGCTGCTGCTCCAGCTGCTCTGTGCCAACGCCGACCGGCAGCAGATGCGTCGAACCACACTGTGGACACTGATTGGGCAGCGGGCGCTGGCTGTCACAGTGGTGGCAGCGTAGCTGGCGCTGCTGCTGATGCAGGGTGTAATAACGCTCGCAGCGCTGGCACTCCGCAATCCAGCCGCAGTCATGGCAGAGCAGCGCGGGGGAATAGCCGCGGCGGTTAAGAAACAGCAATACCTGATTGCCCGCCTGCAGATGCTGGCGCATTTTGCCGATCAGCGCGGGCGCCAGGCCGCCGATAAGCTGCTGGCCTTTGAGATCCACCAGCTGCTGCAGCGCTGGCTTCGCGTTTCCGGCGCGTTTTGTCAGGTCGAGCTGGCGATATTTGCCGCTGCGTACGTTGTGCAGCGTCTCCAGCGCGGGCGTCGCTGAGCCCATTACAATCGGGATATTCTCTTCGCGCGCGCGGAACACCGCCAGGTCGCGCGCCTGATAGCGCCAGCCTTCCTGCTGTTTATAGGAGCTGTCGTGCTCCTCATCAATAATGATCACGCCCGGACGCGCCAGTGGGGTAAAAAGCGCCGACCGCGTGCCGATGATAATGGCGTTTTCGCCCTGGCGCGCGCGCAGCCAGACGGCGAGGCGCTCGCTGTCGTTCAGGGCGGAGTGCAGCACGTCTACGGGAGCGTCGAAGCGCTCGCGGAAGCGGGCGATGGTTTGCGGCGTCAGGCCGATCTCCGGCACCAGTACCAGCGCCTGCTTGCCGCGCGCCAGCACATTCTCCAGCACGCTGAGATAGACTTCGGTTTTACCAGAACCGGTAATGCCGGCCAGCAGCCAGGCGGCATAGTGCTCATCCTCGCTGCGGATTGCGCCGACCGCCATCGCCTGGTCGGTATTGAGGCGCAAACGCTCGCCTTTCACCGCATAGCGCTCACGCCAGTCCAGCCGCTGCGGCTGGTGTTCGCGCAGATCGCACAATCCTTTAGCGCGCAGCGCCTGGAAGGCCGTTTCGGTCAGATCCTGTTCGGTGACCTGATGACGATAGAGCGGCTGATTGCGCAGCGCCGCCAGTGCCTGCTGCTGTTTCGGCGCGCGCTTCAGGCTTTCCGGCGCGGTCGCCTGGCCCTGTTCAGTGATGACCCATTGCCACAGCGGCGCCTCCTGCGCGGGTTTGCCCTGGCGCAGCAGCACCGGCAGCGCATGGCTCAGCACCTCGCCGACGGGTGAGTGATAGTAGCCCGCCGACCAGTTAAGCAGCCGCCATAGCGAAGGAGGATAGAGTGATTCGCCGTCCAGCACCTCGGCGACGCGTTTAAGCTGCGCTTCCGGCAGGTCGCTCTGTTCGCGAAAGCCCACCACGATGCCGACCATTTTACGGTTGCCGAACGGCACGCTGACGCGTCCGCCTATTACCGGCTGCGCGCCGTGTGGCGGCAGATAGTCAAACAGACGAGGTAGCGGAACGGGCAGGGCAACCTGAACGACGGGCATAGCGATCTTTTTCCGGTTCAACGATTCATAGCGGGATGCCTAGTGTACACGCTGGCGCGACCAGCGGGTATCTTGCAGAAGATTTGCTAAAAGCGGTTATTTTCTGTATAGTATGCCGCCTTTGGTGAGAAAGCTCTCGCCAGAGCCTAAACATTAATGTTCAACCGCGTGTGGTGCTGTGCAGGTTTTAGCCTGGCACGGAGAGCGACACGGCCTTTTATGAGGTTCTCCCATGAAACAAGGTATTCACCCGAAATACGAAGCTGTGACCATCACCTGCACCTGCGGTAACGTGATTCACACTCGCTCTACTATGGCTCACGACTTAAACCTGGACGTATGTGGTAAATGCCACCCGTTCTACACCGGCAAGCAGCGTGAAGTTGCAACTGGTGGCCGTGTTGACCGCTTCAACAAGCGTTTCAGCGTGCCAGGCGCGAAAAAATAAGATTAAACGGCATTCGAACCTTTCGGGTTCGACGGCAAGAAAAAACCCAGCTCAGGCTGGGTTTTTTTATATCTGGCGAATCAGTATTCCCAGGTATCGGGATCGATGCCCATCTCGCGCATGATCTTTTTCGCTTCTTCCGGGATCTCATCGCTGCGCTCTTTGCGCAAATCAACGTCATCCGGCAACGGTTGTCCGGTAAAGGCGTGTAAAAAGGCTTCGCACAGCAGTTCGCTGTTTGTGGCGTGACGCAGATTATTTACCTGACGACGGGTACGCTCATCCGTTAAAATTTTCAGCACGCTCAACGGGATAGAAACTGTGATCTTCTTAACCTGCTCACTCTTCTTACCGTGTTCAGCGTAGGGGCTGATATATTCGCCGTTCCATTCAGCCATGGGTTACCTTAATCAATAAAAGTTAAAAGTGGGGAAATCCGTGGATTATGCCCGATTTTACCGTACCTGACCTCTTGAACTGCGGGGTTTCTTCATCCTGGCCGCAAAAACGGACGCAAAACGCAGGCAATGAAGGGTAATTTTAGCGGTTTATAGCTTTCTGCTCAATCTATACGCAAAGACATTTAGATGTCCAGATGTATTGACGTCCAATTATGGAATGTTATCCTGATGCCTCTTTATTACTCTTTTCAGGAACACAAGCACCATGACGCGTAAACAGGCAACCATCGCAGTCCGCAGCGGTTTGAATGATGACGAGCAATATGGCTGCGTTGTCCCGCCGATTCATCTCTCCAGCACCTATAACTTCCTTGATTTCAACGAGCCGCGCGCCCATGACTATTCGCGTCGCGGCAACCCAACGCGTGATGTGGTGCAGCGCGCGCTGGCGGAGCTGGAGGGCGGAGCGGGCGCGGTGCTGACCAATACCGGCATGTCGGCGATCCATCTGGTAACGACGGTGTTCCTGAAACCGGGCGATCTGCTGGTCGCTCCGCACGACTGCTATGGCGGCAGCTATCGCCTGTTCGACAGCCTGGCGAAGCGCGGCGCCTATCGCGTGAAGTTTGTCGATCAGGGCGACCGCGCGGCGCTGGATGCGGCGCTGGCGGAAAAACCGAAGCTGGTGCTGGTGGAAAGCCCGAGCAATCCGCTGCTGCGCGTGGTGGATATCGCCGCTATCTGCGAGGCGGCGCGCGCTGCGGGAGCTGTCAGCGTGGTCGACAATACCTTCCTGAGTCCGGCGCTGCAAAATCCGCTGGCGCTGGGCGCGGACCTGGTGATCCACTCCTGTACCAAATACCTGAATGGCCACTCCGACGTGGTGGCGGGCGCGGTGATTGCCAAAGATCCGGCGCTGGTAACAGAACTGGCCTGGTGGGCGAACAATATCGGCGTTACCGGCGCGGCCTTCGACAGTTATCTGCTGTTGCGCGGTCTGCGCACGCTGGCGCCGCGTATGGCGGCGGCGCAACGCAACGCGCTGGCAATTGTGAGCTATCTGCAACAGCAGCCGCTGGTGAAAAAGCTGTATCATCCTTCTCTGCCGGAAAACGCCGGACACGAACACGCGGCACGTCAGCAGCGCGGCTTCGGCGCGATGCTGAGTTTTGAACTGGACGGTGACGAAGCGCTGCTGCGTCGCTTCCTGAAAGCGCTGCAGCTGTTTACGCTGGCGGAATCGCTGGGCGGCGTAGAAAGCCTGATTTCCCACACCGCGACCATGACGCACGCCGGCATGTCGGCGGAAGCGCGCGCGGCAGCAGGCATTTCCGAAACCTTGCTGCGTGTCTCTGTGGGCATTGAGGATCATGAAGATTTAATCGCCGATCTGGATAATGCATTCCGGACGGCATCCGAGGGTTAAAAATGACGATTTCAGCCGGCGCGGCAACGCCGAGTATTAAGCAGCTGCACAAGTTTGGCGGCAGCAGCCTGGCCGATGCGCGCTGTTACCAGCGCGTCGCCAGCATCATGGCGGATTACAGCCAGCCGGGCGATTTAATGGTGGTCTCGGCGGCGGGTTCGACGACCAACCAGCTGATCAGCTGGCTGAAGCTCAGCCAGAGCGATCGCCTTGCCGCGCATCAGGTGCAACAGGCTTTACGGCGTTATCACAGCGAGCTGATCGCCGGGCTGTTGCCTGCTGAATATGCTGAACCGCTGATAGCGAGCTTTATCCGCGATCTGGAAAAACTTGCCGCGATGCTGGATGGCGCGATCACCGACGCGGTATACGCCGAAGTGGTCGGACACGGAGAAGTGTGGTCGGCGCGCCTGATGGCGGCGGTGCTGAGCCAGCGCGACATCGACGCCTGTTGGCTGGACGCGCGCGACTTCCTGCGTGCGGAGCGCGCCGCGCAGCCGCAGGTGGATGAAGGCAAATCCTGGCCGCTGCTGCAAACGCTGCTGGCGCAACATCCGCACCAGCGTATCGTGGTAACCGGCTTTATCAGCCGCAACGACGCGGGCGAAACTGTTCTGCTGGGGCGTAACGGTTCCGACTACTCCGCCACGCAGATCGGCGCGCTGGCGGGCGTCAGCCGCGTCACAATCTGGAGCGACGTCGCCGGTGTTTACAGCGCCGATCCGCGCAAAGTCTCCGACGCCTGCCTGCTGCCGCTGCTGCGCCTCGACGAAGCCAGCGAGCTGGCGCGCCTCGCCGCGCCGGTGCTGCATACGCGTACGCTACAGCCGGTCTCCGGCAGCGATATCGATCTTCAGCTGCGCTGCAGCTACCAGCCGGAGCAGGGCTCGACGCGTATCGAACGCGTGCTGGCTTCCGGTACCGGCGCGCGCATCGTCACCAGCCATGACGATGTCTGCCTGATTGAAGTTCAGGTGCCGGATCAACACGATTTCGCAGCGCTGCACAAAGAGGTTGAGCTGCACCTCAAGCGTGCGCAGCTGCGTCCGCTGGCGACCGGAGTACATCCGGATCGTCAGCTACTGCAGCTCTGCTATACCGCCGAAGTGGTTCACAGCGTGTTTCAGCTGCTGCAGGATGCGGGACTGCCTGCGCATCTGCAGCTACGCGAAGGGCTGGCGCTGGTGGCGCTGGTCGGCGCGGGCGTTACGCGCAATCCGCTGCACAGCCACCGCTTCTGGCAGGAGATTCAGGATCAGCCGGTCGAGTTTGTCTGGCAATCGGAAGACCACATCAGCCTGGTGGCGGTGCTGCGCGTCGGACCGACGCAGTCGCTGGTTCAGGGCCTGCATCAGTCGCTGTTCCGCGCGGAAAAGCGTATCGGCCTGATGCTGTTCGGCAAAGGTAACATCGGCTCGCGCTGGCTGGAGCTGTTTGCGCGCGAGCAGGAAGCGCTCTCGGCGCGCACCGGTTTTGAGTATGTGCTGGCGGGCGTGGCGGACAGCCAGCGCAGCCTGCTGAGCTATGAAGGACTCGACGCCAGCCGCGCGCTCGCCTTTTTTGATGACGAAGCGGAGGCGCGTGACGAAGAGTCGCTGTTCCTGTGGATGCGCGCGCATCCGTTCGACGATCTGGTGGTGCTTGACGTCACCGCCAGCACGCCGCTGGCGCAGCAGTATCTCGACTTCGCCAGCCATGGCTTCCACGTTATCAGCGCGAATAAGGTTGCGGGCGCGTCTGACAGCCAGACCTGGCGGCAGATCCGCGACGCCTTTACCAAAACCGGCCGGCACTGGCTCTATAACGCCACGGTCGGTGCAGGGTTGCCTGTTAACTACACGGTGCGCGATCTGCGCGACAGCGGCGACACTATTTTAGCTATCAGCGGCATCTTTTCCGGCACGCTCTCCTGGCTGTTCCTGCAGTTCGACGGCACTGTGCCCTTTACCGAGCTGGTGGACCAGGCGTGGCAGCAGGGCTTAACTGAACCCGATCCGCGCGTTGACCTGTCGGGTCAGGACGTGAAGCGCAAGCTGGTGATCCTGGCGCGTGAGGCGGGCTACAACATCGAGCCGGATCAGGTGCGCGTCGAGTCGCTGGTGCCGGCGGGCTGTGAAGAAGGGTCTATCGACGACTTCTTCGAGCATGGCGAAGCGCTTAACGAGCAGATGCTACAGCGTCTGCAAGCCGCGCAGGAGATGGGGTTGGTGCTGCGCTACGTGGCGCGTTTCGATGCCAGTGGCAAAGCGCGCGTCGGCGTTGAAGCGGTGCGCCCGGAGCATCCGCTTGCGGCGCTGTTGCCGTGTGATAACGTCTTCGCTATTGAAAGCCGCTGGTATCGCGATAACCCGCTGGTGATCCGCGGTCCTGGCGCGGGGCGGGACGTTACGGCGGGTGCCATTCAGTCCGATCTACATCGACTCGCTCAGCTGCTGTAACGGCTTCAGAATGCCTTACGTCGCCTGAGAGCAGATAAAGCGCAATAAAGCGTCTCGCGTAAAGGAATGCGCGAGACGAGCTTTTTAAATTATCGCGTCAGGATTTCTGCTTTCTGCGATAAAGCGCTGACTGTCAAAGACTCTTCTCTTTTCTGTATGAATTTCCCTCACCTGGTTTGAATATTTGTCACGCCTCGTTAGCACTTTTTTGTTGACGCCTTCATGAGATTCGTTCATTTTGTGCATCTGGACGTCTAAACGTATGGATGTTCGCAGGCAGCAAATTAACCCGACGTTTTTGATGAGGTAAGCAGGATGAGTTTCTTTCATGCCAACCAGCGCGAAGCGCTGAATCAGAGCCTGGCAGAGCTGAACGGGCAGATTAATGTCTCATTCGAGTTTTTTCCGCCCCGTACCAGCGAAATGGAAGAAACGCTGTGGCACTCCATCGATCGTCTGAGCAGCCTGAAGCCGAAATTTGTCTCCGTTACCTACGGCGCGAACTCCGGCGAACGCGACCGCACCCACAGCATTATTAAAGGCATTAAGGATCGCACCGGGCTGGAAGCCGCGCCGCATCTGACCTGTATCGACGCCACGCGCGCAGAGCTGCGCGCCATTGCGGAAGATTACTGGAACAGCGGAATTCGCCATATCGTGGCGCTGCGCGGCGATTTGCCTGCGGGCGGCGGCAAACCGGATATGTATGCCTGCGATCTGGTTTCCCTGCTGAAAGAGGTGGGCGACTTTGATATTTCTGTGGCCGCCTACCCGGAAGTGCATCCTGAAGCGAAAAGCGCGCAGGCCGATCTGATCAACCTGAAACGTAAAATCGATGCGGGTGCTAACCGCGCCATCACGCAGTTCTTTTTTGATGTAGAGAGCTATCTGCGCTTCCGCGACCGCTGCGTCGCCACCGGCATTGACGTAGAGATCGTGCCGGGGATTTTGCCGGTATCGAACTTCAAACAGCTAACGCGCTTCGCCACTATGACCAACGTGCGCGTGCCGGGCTGGATGAACGCGATGTTTGACGGGCTGGATGACGATGCGGAGACACGCAAAATGGTCGGCGCGAATATCGCTATGGACATGGTAAAAATCCTGTCGCGCGAAGGGGTGAAGGACTTCCACTTCTATACGCTGAACCGCGCGGAGATGAGCTACGCCATTTGCCATACGCTGGGCGTACGACCGGTTATCGCTGCGTAATTTCTGCTATCTGGCGGGGCAGCCGCGCGCTGCCCCGTTAACCTTTAAAATACCACCGCCTGACCATCCTTTCTGCTCTCTGTCGCTGCGATATAGAACCCCTGCGGGTCGCGCACAATCGCCTGCGCGCCGCCGAAATTATACCCTTGCAGCGGATCCTCCAGCGTCACCTGATGGCCCAGCCGCCGCAGCGCCGCCAGCGTATTGCGCTCAAGTGAGGCCTCAAACACGACGTGACGACCCTGCACTACGCGCCAGCGCGGCGCGTCGATTGCCGCCTGCGGATTCTGTTTGTGCAGCATGATGCGCAGCGCCAGCTGGAGATGGCCCTGCGCCTGCATCGGACCGCCCATAACGCCAAATGACATCAGCGGCGCGCCCTGAGCGTCGAGCGCGAAAGCCGGGATAATAGTATGAAAAGGGCGCTTGCCGCCCGCCACCACGTTGGGATGCGCAGGATCAAGCGAAAAGCCCGCTCCGCGATTCTGCAAACTGATGCCGGTTTCAGGCACGACCACGCCAGATCCAAAGCCCATAAAGTTTGACTGAATAAAAGAGACCATCATGCCGCTGGCGTCGGCTGTGCTGAGGTAGACGGTGCCGCTCTGCTGCGGCGCGCCGAAGGTGAAGTCGCCTGCGCGTTCAGGATCGATCAGCGCCGCGCGCTGGCGCAAATAGCTTTCGCTGAGCAGCCGCTGCGCCGGAAACTCCAGATGATCTTCGTCGCTGACGTAACGCTCCAGATCCACCAGCGCCAGCTTCATCGCCTCAATAGAAAGATGCAGCCAGGGAACGGAATCGGGCGGGTAGCGGTCGATATCAAGCTGCTCAAGAATGCCCAGCGCAATCAGCGTGGCGATCCCCTGGCCGTTAGGCGGCAGCTCCTGCACCGAGCCGCCGGCAAACGGCTGCGACAGCACATCTACCCAGGTGGCTCGATGCCTGTTGAGATCCTCCAGCGTCAGCGCGGCGTTGTGCTGACGGGCGAAGGCAGCGATTTTTTCCGCCAGCTCGCCGCGATAAAAGCTCTCTCCATTGCTTTCAGCGATCTTTTGCAGCGTGTCGGCCAGCGCCGGGTTGCGGAACAGTTCACCAACGCCCGGCGGTCGGCCATCTGGCGCAAAGCAGGCGCTGAAGCCGGGCTGGTGCTGAAGCTTGTCGAAGCCGCGCTGCCATAGCTCGGCAATGAGCGGCGAGACGGGAAAGCCGTTCCGCGCGTAGTCGATAGCGGGCTGCGCCAGCGTGGTCAGCGGCAGCGTGCCGAAGCGCTCCGCCAGCGCGACCCATGCCGACACTGCGCCCGGCACAGTCACTGCTTCCCAGCCTGTCTCTGGCATGCGGTCGCGGCCGGCAAAACGGTCAGGGCACCAGGCGGCTGGCGCGCGTCCTGAGGCGTTCAGACCATGCAGCTGGCTGCCGTCCCAGACGATAGCGAAGGCGTCGCTTCCTGCGCCGTTGCCGGTCGGCTCCAGCACCGTCAGCGCCATCGCGGTGGCGATCGCCGCGTCTACTGCGTTTCCGCCTTGCAGCAACATGCGCAAGCCAGCCTGCGACGCCAGCGGCTGAGAAGTGGCGACAGCATTGCGGCCCATAACAGGAACGCGATGCGACGGGTAGCTGGCGTGAAAATCGAATTCAGAACGCATGTCTCATTCCTTATCAGAGTGCAGCTGCGCCATAACGATGCGCTGATGTGGTGCAACTTATTTTCTGTCGCAAGCGGGGGTGAGGTGAAACAAGAAAAAATCATGGGCTTTGCACGTTGGCGCGAATTTTGCCTGCTTTTTAGGCAAACCAGGTTACAGTAGCAGTGTAAACGTTGTGCACTTTTTGCAATTTTTGCGCTTTTTTTAAGCGAGGCGCGACGGGTTTGCCTTTTGTGATCAAAGGCTTGTTTTGCTTATAGCAAAAACAACAGTTTTGGCTAAAAAAATAATCAATATTCACGCAGCAAAACGTCAGGTCTCTATCCATACTTAGAATCCCGGCGAAATGATGCATTGTGCTGACACGTTTTCAGGCGGTGCGAATCAGGCTGTGTCCCGTAAGGGTTTCACTAACGATAACCATAAACCCTTGCGGGATACAGCCTGCAAAGATCGGTGTGTAAACCATTTGGTTTTTACCTCTACTTTCACGTGATTCATAGTGAGTTTTAAGGAGTTCTCTATGGAAGTAAAAGATCCCGTTTTTGAATTGCTCAGCAGCCTTGAGCAGATTGTACTGACACGTGATGCAACACCTGCCACAACTGAAATTCAGCTTCAGCCCGCCATGCCAGAGCCGCAACGCCTGCGTGAATTAACCGGTATGAAAGTAGATGAATTTGCCAAAGTGATGGGCGTCAGCGTCTCTTCAGTCAAAAGCTGGGAAGCGCGCCGTACACGCCCCTCCGCGACGGCGCAGAAACTGATGAAATTGTTGCATGCCAATCCCTATCTTGGACGGCAGTTGCTGGACTAAAAAAAAGAAAAAAGAGAACCCGCCAGCGGCGGGTTTTTTTTTAACTCAGACTGCGGTATTTCGCCGCCTGCTTAACGAACCAGCTCTCCGGCACGCTATAGGGCGGCTGACCAAGCTGTGCAATTCCCTGTTCGATAATAGCGCTTGCCTGGCGCCATAGCTGCGCGTCGCCCTGCTTCAACAGTTCGATCTGAACGCGTTTTTCCACCAGATAAACGCGCGCGAAATGGGGATCGAAACGTACGATGGCGCGCGTATTATCGATAATATCGGCCAGCTTGACGGTTTGCGCCTCGGGCGAGGCGTCGGCGGTATGACGAAAATGCGCCAGCTTGCGCGCGGCGCGGTTTTTCGCCTGCGGCTGAGCGCTGTCGGTAAGCATTTCCACCAGCTGCGCGACGCGCGAACCAAAGTGTGATTCAATATCGGCAAGCGTAGTCTCTGTATCCTCTACCGTATCGTGTAGCCAGGCTGTCGCCAGCAGTTCGTCGTCTGCGCTGACGCTGCGCACCAGTTCTACAACAGCGGCGGGGTGTACGATATAGGGTTCGTCGGTATATTTACGCCGTTGACCGGCTGCCGCGTGCGCGCGTGTCGCATAGCGTCGCGCCTGCTCTTCCAGAGATTCCATCATGCAAAAGCCCTCCTGGTAAAAAGTTGCTTGCAATTATCTAGCGCGCTACTTATATTCATTGACATGAACAGTAAACAAAATGACAAAAAAGTGAAGGCGTCGCCACTGTTGGTCAATCAACAGCTCTGCTTCGCGCTCTATTCCGCCAACCTGGCGATGAATAAAGTCTATCGACAACTGCTGTCGCAGCTCGACATTACCTATCCGCAATATCTGGTGATGCTGGTGCTCTGGGCGCAGGACGATCTCACCGTGTCTGAAATCGGCGAGCAGCTATTTCTTGACTCCGCCACGCTGACACCTTTGCTGAAGCGTCTGGAAAGCGCAGGGTTGATTAACCGTCAGCGTTCGCGTCAGGATGAACGCCAGGTGGTGGTCACGCTGACAGAGCAGGGCCGCGCGCTGCAAAGTCAGGCGAGTGCGATACCAGAAGCGGTCCAGTGCGCGACCGCCTGTGATAGCGACACGCTGATGGCGCTGAAAGACGGACTCGATTTGCTGCGCGACAATCTTAACCAGTCGCGCTAAAGATTTACCGGGCGTTCGCGCCCGTCGAAACACCTGCTACACTTTTATTAATCGCGTACGATTAAATCGTTTAATACAGAGAGGAAGTTATGTCTTTAGAGAAAGTTGTTTATACCGCAAAAGCCAAAGCCACCGGCGGCCGTGATGGTCGTGCAACCTCTTCTGACGGCGTGCTGGACGTGAAGCTGGGCGTGCCGAAAGAGATGGGCGGCGCAGGCGGTGAAGTCACTAACCCAGAGCAGCTGTTCGCTGCCGGTTACTCCGCCTGTTTCCTCGGTGCGATGAAGTTCGTGGCAGGCCGCGATAAAATCGCCATGCCAAAAGATGCCTGGATCGAAGGCGAAGTCGGTATCGGTCCGATCCCGGACGGTTTCGGCATCGAAGCCAAACTGAATATTCACCTGCCGGAAATGGACGAAGCGGAAGCGCAGAAGCTGGTTGACACCGCGCATATCGTTTGTCCGTACTCTAACGCCACGCGCAATAACATCGACGTGACGCTGAATATTATTCGCTAAGTTATATGGGCCCCTCAGCGGGCCCATTTTTTTGCCTCTCTTCGCATTTTCCCCCTTATCTCGCCCTCTTTTCTGGCCTGGCTGGTTAATTTATGTTCTACTGTGCGGCCTCGTGAAAGAGCCGTCCGATCCCGTCAGATTCTTCCTGTTCCCCAGGAAATCGTTATGTCTCTGCGCTAAGCAAGCGAACTCTTACGCGTTCCGATAGTCACAATAGCGTTCAATATCATGCTCCACTCCAGGGAAAACCCTTTAAGATGAATTACATAAAAACCATAACTCAGCAAAAGCTCTCACTGCTGCTGGCGTTATACATCGGCATTCTGCTTAATCTGCCGATCTTTTATCGTCGCTTTGACGGCTTTCTGATCAAATCTACCGTAACAAACTGGCTGACGGCTGTGACTGAAGTGATGGCTATCGTCGTGCTCACTTTTTTCCTGATGCGTCTGCTGTCGCTGGGCGGAAAACGCTTCTATCGGGTGCTTGCTACGCTGCTGGTGCTGATTTCCGTCGCCGCCGCCTATTACATGGCCTTTTTTAACGTAATGATTGGCTACGGCATCGTAGCGTCGGTCATGACGACCGATGTTGATCTGTCGAAAGAGGTGGTCGGCCTGCACTTTGTGTTATGGATGGTCGCCGTTAGCGCGCTGCCGCTGCTGATGATCTGGCGCAACAATCTCAGCCAGACGTTGATTGAGCAGCTGCGTACGCCGGGCCAGCGCCTGAAGCCGACGCTGGTGATGCTGCTGTGTGTCGCGCTGGTATGGCTGCCGATCCGTTATTTCGACAAGCTGCAAAAAGCTAACGAAGAGATTACCAATATCGATCTGCCGAGCTATGGCGGCGTGGTTGCCCACTCTTATCTGCCATCGAACTGGCTGGCCGCGGTAGGGCTGTTCGCCTGGACGCATATCGATGAGACGCTGGACAGCCAGGAACTGCTCGACCCGGCGAAGAAATTTACTTATGTTGCGCCGCCGGGCATCGACGATACCTATGTGGTGTTCGTTATTGGCGAGACTACGCGCTGGGATCATATGGGCATGCTGGGCTACGATCGCGACACTACGCCGAAGCTTTCCAAAGAGAAGAACCTGGTGGCGTTTCGCGGCGAGTCTTGCGATACCTCTACTAAGCTGTCGCTGCGCTGTATGTTTGTGCGCGAGGGCGGCACCGAGGACAGTCCGGGACGCACGCTTAAAGAAAAGAATATTTTTGCCGTGATGAAAGAGCTGGGCTTTTCATCCGAGCTGTTCGCCATGCAGAGCGAAGTGTGGTTTTACGATAATGCGGAAGTGAATAACTTCTCCTTCCGCGAGCAGATTGGCTCAGAGCCGCGCAATGCCGGCAAGTCGGTTGACGATATGCTGCTGGTGCCGGAGCTTAAGGCGTCGCTGGATCGTTATCCACACGGGAAGCATCTGGTGGTGCTGCATACCAAAGGCTCGCACTATCTCTATTCGCAGCGTTATCCGCGCAGTTTCGCCCGCTATCAGCCGGAGTGTATGGGCGTCGATGAGACCTGCAGCAAGGCGCAGCTGATTAACGCTTATGATAACTCGATCCTTTACGTAGACAGCATGCTGGACAGCGTGCTTGATCAGCTGCGCGACAAGAAAGCGATTGTGTTTTATGCCGCAGACCACGGCGAGTCGATCAGTGAAAATATGCATCTTCACGGTACGCCGCGCGAGATGGCGCCGCCAGAGCAGTTCCGCGTGCCGATGATGGTGTGGGCTTCGGACAAGTATCTGGCTGACGCCAATAACCGCGCTAATTTCGAACGTCTGCAGGCGCAGCAGCGCATCGGCAAGACGCATCGTCATGTTGAGCTGTTCGATACTATTCTGGGCTGCCTGGGCTATACCTCTCCGAATGGCGGTATTAAAGCGGCGAACAACTGGTGCCAGGCACCAGCTTCTTCTGGTTCCAGCGCGCTGTGAAGTGCCGGAACTGGCTGAGCGGTGAGGGATTTTACTGACAGGTTGCTTTTCAGGCGATCGCGGCTAAATGGTGAAAAAGCGGTTGACGCTTAGAAACCGGCGCAGTAACATGCGCCCCCATCGGTGAGTGGCGCAGCCTGGTAGCGCACTTCGTTCGGGACGAAGGGGTCGGAGGTTCGAATCCTCTCTCACCGACCAGATTTAAGAAACCTGCTTGAAAAAGCAGGTTTTTTTTCGCATGTAGAAAAGAGGATGAGAACCTCCGAAGGAGGTTTGCGCCGAGCGTAGCGAGACAACGTTGCGCAGCAACGGCCCGAAGGGCGCTTATCGCAGATAAGCGTCATCCTCTCTCACCGACCAGATTTAAGAAACCTGCTTGAAAAAGCAGGTTTTTTTTCGCCTGTAGAAAAGCGCCGCCGTGAATTGCCTGGCAACGCTGTGCGTTGTTTAACACGTCCCTGGCGTTTTATCCCTGATGCGAGACGCTTTGCTTTTTCATCCCGGGCATTCTCTTAATACGCCGCTCGGCTTATCAAAAATAAGCACAATAAAGCCGTTATTCGCATAAGTTTTTATGAGGCATTAGCAGGCGACACAGAGGAATATTGTCGCCTGTTTGCTGAGGTAATATTGCCCTTGTCAGATTCAACTGTCTCTTGCCAGTTTTACTGGAAACCTGTTGAAATAAACCTTTGCCGTCGTTCAGGCCTGATCCATCCAGTTATTCCCGCTTTTAATATGTTATCGCCCGCTGTAACAGGCCCAGATGCTTATTTCGCATCACGTTTTTCTTATGACGTTTTTTATTGTCATGCCGATTTCTTATAGCCATGTACTAGCATTTTCCACTACCTGGACGCGATAACGCACGCTAAATCGTTCAGTTATTCAACATTTATCGGGTAACTGCTTATGTTTTTTAGCGGTGAGAATCACTGTCAATTATCGTCCGAATTAGTGGGATATATGGCCTTGCGGGTAAAAGCGCTGTGCAATATCCGGCAATTAACGACGAAGGCTTTTTTTTACCGTTGCTTGCTATTCCTCACACTCTGTGTAAATAACTCGCGGCTGTATTGACGTTCATTGCAACTGTTGACAAATTGATGCGTCAATAAAGTTGCAGAAGCGGCGTGATCCGGCAGTTTCTACGGCGTCGGAAAACACAACAAGAACCGCTCCGCACTTTCGACCACTTCAGTGGTCTGCCTGAACCGCATAAAAAAAACAGAGGTCGGGCAATACACACAACAACACATCACAATGGAGTAAAAGCATGATCAACTCCCTGGCCAAATCCAGGATGCTGAAGGTCGGTCTGAGCCTGATTGCTATGACCGTCGCCGCAGGTGTTCAGGCAAAAACCCTCGTTTACTGCTCAGAAGGCTCGCCGGAAGGTTTTAACCCGCAGCTGTTCACTTCAGGCACAACCTATGACGCCAGCTCTGTGCCGATCTATAACCGTCTGGTTGAGTTCAAAATCGGCACCACCGAGCTGCAGCCTGGTCTGGCAGAGAAGTGGGATATCAGCGATGACGGCAAAACCTACACGTTCCACCTGCGCAAAGGCGTAAAGTGGCAGACCACCAAAGAGTTTAAGCCATCACGTGAGTTTAACGCCGACGACGTAATCTTCTCTTTCGAGCGTCAGCTGGATAAAAACAACGCCTACCATAGTGTTTCCGGCGGCAGCTACGAATATTTCGAAGGCATGGACATGCCGAAGCTGATCGGCAAAGTCGAGAAAGTTGACGACTACACTGTGCGCTTTACGCTGACGCGTCCAGAAGCGCCGTTCCTGGCTGACCTCGGCATGGACTTCGCATCAATTCTGTCAAAAGAGTATGCAGACAAGATGCAGAAGGCGGGTACGCCGGAGAAGCTGGACCTGAACCCGGTCGGCACCGGCCCGTTCGTGCTGCAGCAGTACCAGAAAGACTCACGCATTCTGTATAAGGCCAACCCGGATTTCTGGGGCACGAAGCCGAAAATCGATCGTCTGGTCTTCTCTATTACCCCGGACGCTTCCGTACGCTACGCCAAGCTGCAGAAGGGCGAGTGCCAGGTGATGCCGTATCCAAACCCGGCCGACATCGCCAGCATGAAGAAAGACACCAACATCAACCTGATGGAACAGCCGGGACTGAACGTTGGCTATCTCTCGTTTAACACCGAGAAGAAGCCGATGGATAACGTCAAGGTGCGTCAGGCGCTGACCATGGCGGTAAACAAACAGGCCATCATTGATGCCGTTTATCAGGGCGCAGGCCAGGCCGCGAAAAACCTGATCCCGCCAACCATGTGGGGCTATAACGACGCGATTCAGGATTACGCTTACGATCCGGCAAAAGCCAAAGCGCTGCTGAAAGAAGCGGGCCTGCCGGATGGCTTCTCTATCGACCTGTGGGCGATGCCGGTTCAGCGTCCTTACAACCCGAACGCGCGCCGTATGGCCGAAATGGTTCAGGCTGACTGGGCGAAGATCGGCGTGAAAGCCAAAATCGTGACCTACGAGTGGGGTGAATACCTGAAGCGCGCGAAAGCGGGCGAACACCAGTCGGTGATGATGGGCTGGACCGGCGACAACGGGGATCCAGACAACTTCTTCGGACCGCTCTACAGCTGTAAATCGACGCAGGGCGGCTCGAACTCCTCGAAGTGGTGCTATCAGCCGTTTGAAAAGCTGATTACCGAGGCGCGCGCCGAGCCGGATCAGGGCAAGCGTACTGCGCTCTATCTGCAGGCGCAGCAGATAATGCATGACCAGATGCCTGCGGTGATGATTGCGCACTCGACTATTTTCGAGCCGGTGCGTAAAGAGGTGAGCGGCTACGATATCGATCCCTTCGGCAAGCACATCTTCTATCCGGTCGATATCAAAGAGTAATTACGCCATTCCAGCAGCGATCTCATTCAGGCGCTGCTGGAGAAAAGAGAGAAAGGGCGACAGCGCCGCGTTGCGCTGCCGCCCTGAAACCCGCTGTAGCTGCAGCGTACGCTGGCTGAGCTGGTCAACGCCCATCTCCCGCAGCACCAGATCGCGCTGCGTTTCGTTGAGCAGGGTAAAGGCGCTGCTGATGGTGATCGCCTCTGGTGTGCTGAGCAGAAAGTGGTAGAGCGTGGCGAAATAGTCGCAGGTCAGCACCGGCTCAATCACGCAGCCGCGCATCTGACAGGCCAGGTCAAACAGCTGACGCACCGTGGTGTTCTGCTCCGGCAGCGCCATCGGATAGGGGCTGAGCGCCTCCAGCGTCACCGGTGCAGGCTGCCGCGCCAGCGGATGATCCTTATGCATCGCCAGCAAGACTGGCGCAGGCCAGGAGCCCATCACTTCCACGCCGCTTTCGGGATGCAGGCTGAACTGCAGCGCCACATCGCATTCTCCGGCGCGTACCCGCTCGGCCACCGCCTGGGAGCCCTCGACCTTGAGCGCGAAGTAAACGCCGGGATTCAGGGCGCGAAATTCCGCCAGCAGGCCGGGCAGCAGGCTGAACGCCATGCCGTCGGTACAGGCGATGCGGATCAGGGTGCGGCGGATCGCCTTCAGCCCTTTAATTTCCGCCAGCGCGTAATCCATATCCAGCATGCTTTGTCGTACCTGACGGGCAAGGATTTCACCTGCCTCATTAAGCACCATGCCGCGCGCATGGCGATCGAACAGCGGCGCGCCCACCTGCGCCTCCAGCCGCTGAATTTGCCGACTGATAGCCGATACCGCCACAAAAAGCTGTTCGCTGGCGGCGCTCAGCGAGCCGCTGTTGGCGACGGCAAGAAAATAACGGATTTCACTGCTCAGCATCACCTGACCTCTGCACCCCGTCGGTGCATGCTTCTTTATCGGGCATTTTAGCTTTGCTTTAAAAGCAAGGCTATATCGATAAATTGATAATTGTGGCAAGGCCGACCTTTTGGCAAAGATAGAGCAACCACAGAATAAAAAAAGACAGGGCAAACATGACGGAACAACAGGCTATTCAACAGGCGATGCGCTACTTCGACAGTGGGGAATTTAAACAGCTTCTGGCGCGCCGCGTGGCGTGCGTGACCGAAAGCCAGCGCGCGGATCGCGACGGCGAGCTACATCACTATTTGCACGAAGAGATCGCGCCGCAGCTGTCGGCACTCGATTTTGCGCTGCACTTTATCGACAATCCGGTTGTAGAAAACCGCCCGTTTCTGGTGGCAACGCGCATCGAGGACGAGGCGCTGCCAACGCTGCTCGTTTATGGTCACGGCGACGTGGTGTTCGGCGATGATGACAACTGGCGTGACGGCCTTGCGCCCTGGCGGCTGACGGAAGAGGGCGATCGCTGGTATGGGCGCGGCAGCGCCGATAACAAAGGGCAACACTGTATCAATCTTGCGGCGCTGGAGCAGGTTTACCAGGCGCGCGGCGGCCGTCTCGGCTTTAACTGCAAAATCCTGTTCGAGATGGGCGAAGAGATTAGCTCGCCAGGGCTGGCCGAGCTGTGCCAGCAACAGCAGGCGCTGCTGCGCGCTGACCTCTTTATCGCGTCGGACGGGCCGCGCGTCAGCGCGCCGCGGCCTACGCTGTTTCTGGGATCGCGCGGCGCGGCCAATTTCCGTCTGACCATTAACGCACGCGACAACGCCTACCACTCTGGCAACTGGGGTGGACTGTTAAGCAACCCCGGCACCCAGCTGGCAAACGCCATCGCCTCGCTGGTCAACGCACACGGCGTGCTGCAGGTCGAGGCGCTGAAGCCCGATTCGCTGAGCGCGGCGGTGCGCGCCATTCTTAGCGATATCGAGCCAGGCGGTATGCCGGGCGATCCGGCGCGGACGCAAACTGGGGCGAACCCGGCCTGACCCCTGCCGAACGCCTTTACGGCTGGAACACGCTGGAGGTGCTGGCGTTCGAAACCGGCAACCCGGCGCGTCCGATGAACGCCATTCCCGGTAAGGCGACCGCCGTGTGTCAGCTACGTTTTGTGGTGGGCACCGACTGGGAGAATCTGGTAACGCACGTCGAGGCGCATCTGCGCGCTCAGGGTTTTGACAATGTTCAGGTCGATTTCCTGCGCGGATCGCCCGCAACGCGTCTTGATCCCCAAAGCCCGCTGGTCGCCTGGGCGCTGGAGAGCCTTGCCGCCAGCAGCGGCAAAAAACCGGCGCTGCTGCCTAATCTGGGCGGCTCGCTGCCGAATGAGGTCTTTTCCGACATTCTCGGCCTGCCGACGCTGTGGGTGCCACACTCCTATCCCGCCTGCGGCCAACACGGCGTTAACGAGCATATGCTGAAGTCCATAGCGCGCGAAGGCTTGCTGATTATGACGCGGCTGTTCTGGCAGCTGGGCGAAGAGGGCGAGGCGCTACTGGCGCGACAGCAGGCTTATCAGGGGGCGCGCGCATGAGCAACCTGACGCAAGCGGTTCCGCTGGTTCAGAGCAAGCCGAGCCTGCATAAGACCCTGTTTGCCACCTGTATCGGCAATGCGCTGGAGTGGTTCGATATTGCGGTCTACGGCTTTTTCGCCAGCTATATCGCGCACGCCTTTTTTCCCACCAGCGACGCCTCCGTTTCGCTGCTGCTCACCTTCGGCAGCTTTGGCGTCTCTTTTCTTATTCGGCCGCTCGGCGCGGTGGTGCTGGGCAACTATGCCGATCGCCACGGGCGCAAAAAGGCGCTGCTGCTCTCCATTAATCTGATGATGCTGGGCGGCGCAATAATCACTTTTATGCCGGAGTACGGCACCATCGGGCTGGCGGCGCCGCTGTTAATTATGCTGGCGCGTCTGATTCAGGGGTTCTCGGCGGGTGGGGAGTTCGGCAGTTCCACGGCGTTTCTTGTGGAGCACTTTCCCGAGCGCAAGGCCTTTATCGCCAGCTGGCAGTTCGCGACACAGGGCGCGAGCACGCTGATGGCTTCCGCTTTCGGGCTGGGACTGACGCAGATGCTCAGCGAGACGCAGATGCTGTCGTGGGGCTGGCGCATTCCTTTCGCCTTCGGCCTGCTGATCGGCCCGCTGGGGCTTTATATCCGTCGCCACGTTCATGAGCCAGCCAGCTTTATGCAGCAGGAGAAACCAGAAGCGCCCCTGAAGCAGCTGTTTGGCCGTCAGAAAGAGCTGATGCTGCTGGCGGTCGGTCTGATGGTGATTTCAACAGCGGTAAACTACATGCTGAACTATGTGCCGACCTATGCCACCAAAACGCTGCATCTGCCGGGAAGCGTCGCCTTTAGCGCCACGCTGCTGGCAGGTATTATTCTGACCCTGGTGACGCCGCTGATGGGGCTCTGGGCTGAGCGCGTGGGGCGCGTGCCGCTGATGTGGGGCTCGCTGCTGCTGTTGCTGGTAACGATTTATCCAGCCTTCCGCTATATGGTGAATCACACCTCGCCGCTGACGCTGCTGCTGCTGGTGGGCTGGATGGCGCTGCTGAAATCGATCTACTTCTCCACTGTGCCTTCGGTAATGGCGGATCTTTTTCCGCTCGGTACGCGCGCCAGCGGCATGGCAATCAGCTATAACGTGGCGGTCACGATCTTCGGCGGCTTCGCGCCATTGATCTGTACATTGCTGATTAACGCCACCGGCAGCAGCCTTGCGCCGGGTTACTATCTTATTGCGGTATCGCTGCTGAGCGCCGCGGCGCTGCTGCGCAGCCGTCATCGCGTCGCATAAAGAACAGCCGCCCGTAAAGGGCGGCTTACAGTTAAAGCGAGAACTGCAGATAGGCAACGTGCGTCTGCAAATACTCCTCCAGCCCGTGACGCCCGTCCGCGCCGCCGATGCCCGATTTACGCCAGCCCGCGTGGAAGCCCTGCATCGCTTCGAAGTTCTCACGGTTCACATAGGTTTCGCCGAACTTCAGCTTACGCAGCGCCACCATGGTGGTATTGAGATTCTGCGTATAGAGAGAAGAGGTCAGGCCATATTCGCAGTCGTTGGCCAGCGCAATGGCCTCGTCCAGCGTTTTGAACGTCATTACCGGCAGTACCGGCCCAAAGATCTCTTCGCGCATGATCTCCATATCCTGACGCACGTCGGTGATAATGGTCGGCTCGAAAAAGAAGCCTTTACTGCCGGCGCGTTTGCCGCCCAGCACCACTTTGCCGCCAGCCGCCACGGCGTCCGCTACCTTTTTCTCCACGCGCGCCAGCGCGGCGGCGGTAATCAGCGGCCCCATATCGATCTCGCGCTGCTCCGCCGGATCGCCAAATTTAACGGCTTTAAACGCCTCGGTTAAGGCGGTCATAAAGCGATCGTAAACGCCTTCCTGCACATAGACGCGCTCCGCGCAGTTGCAGACCTGTCCGCTGTTGATCACGCGCGAGCTGACGATCGCCTTCACCGCCAGATCCACGTCGGCATCATCCATCACGATAGCTGGCGCTTTACCGCCCAGCTCCAGCGAAACCTTAGTGACGTTCTTCGCCGCCGCCGCCATGGTAGCTACGCCCGCGCCGACGCTGCCGGTCAGGCTGACCAGACCGACTCGGGGGTCAGAGGCCAGCTGCTGGCCTATCTCCGGGCCATAGCCATAGACAAAATTGATTACGCCCGGCGGCAGGCCGATATGATGCGCGATCTCAGCGAAGAGGCCAGCGTTGAGCGGCGTCAGTTCGCTTGGTTTAATCACGATGGTATTGCCGGTAATCAGCGCCGGTGCGGCTTTACGCGCAATCAAAAAGAAAGGGAAGTTCCACGGCAGAATGCCGGTGGTCACGCCGATCGCCTTTTTAAATACGAAAATATTTTCATTGGGACGATCGCTGTTGACGATCTCGCCTTCATAGCGGCGCGCCCACTCGGCCATATAGTCGAGATAATCAGCGGTAAACAATACTTCCGTCTGCGCCAGCCCCTGCGTTTTACCCCCTTCGGCGACGATGGTGGCGGTCAGTTCCGGCTCGCGGTCGCGAATAGCCTCCGCCAGCTTGCGCAACCAGCTGCCGCGCTCAACGGCAGGCAGGGCTTCCCAGGCGGGCTGGGCGGTTTCGGCCGCCTCAATCGCGCGGCTGGCCTCCTGCGCGCAGCCTTCGGGTATGCGAGCCAGCAGCGCTTCGGTCGCAGGATTGATCACCTCAATCCATTTATCGCTCTGGTGCGCGACAAATTCGCCGTTAATGTAATGTTTTAGTTCTGTTGTCATCTGCTGTATCTCCGATGTCGGGTACGTTAATAAAATGTTTTATAAATGCAGCGTGAAATAAAACAGACCGCGACACCTTAGTCTGGCTGCCATCCGCGGCGCGGCGCTGGCAAACAAACGCAGATTAAAGTGATGACGGCGACAAAAGGTTGTATTCGTCCGCTATGGCCCGCATATCTTCTCTACGTTGCGCAAAACGGATTTTGGGCCAACACTTTCAGGAAGCATGAGGAGGATGTTATGGCTAGCGGATGGGCGTCAGACGGCGCCGTTCAGGAACAGATCGAAAGTACAGTTAACGATGAGATCGCTCGCGTGCGCGGCACGATGAGCAAGGGCGAAAGCGCCGAATTTTGCGACGAGTGCGGCGAGCCGATACCGCAGGCGCGCCGTGAAGCGGTGCCGGGCGTACGCTTCTGCCTGGCCTGTCAGCAGGCGCACGATAAGCAGCTAAAAGGCAGCGCCCTCTATAACCGACGCGGCAGTAAAGACAGCCAGCTGCGTTAGTTCAGGAACCTGGCATGGCGAGTCCGCTGCCGATAAACCATGCCAGAAAACCGACGCCAGCGACAATAATGGCGATCGGAAACAGAATACCCACTCTCATAGCAACCTCGTTATCTCCGCGTCAGGCGACCTGCATCACCGCGCGGTGCGTTTTCAACATACTGAAAAGTTGAAACTGGCTGGCGTCGCTGACGTCGCGCAGCACTTCCCCTTTTTTATAGATAATGGTGTGAACCTTGCCTAGCTGACGCCATACCACCAGCGCCGAGGCGATCAGCGCGCAGTTCTCTTCCGCCTGTTGACACTCCAGCGTGGCGTACTGCGCCTCTTCCAGTTCATTAATAAAAATCTTTAACGCGCTGGCGGGCAGAATGGCGCGCAGGTCATCCAGCATCACCCGACTTACTGAGCGCGTTAAGAACAGCGTTAACCATTTCCCCGTCATCTCAATCCCGGCAGTAGAAGATTTTCTACGTCTTATACGGCGTTAACGGCCATTAGTGAAGTGATCTTTCCTTTTTTGCCAGGGTTGCGTAAAAGGCGGCAGCCAGCGGATAAATGTGCTGCGCGGCACAACAATTTTCAAAAAAAAACCTGAATAATAAGAGACTTAAATAATTTCCGCGCGGCGATTCCGACAAAGCAGAAACTGTGATCCGCGTAGGGGCTAACTGGTGGATATTGCCATTCACGCTTTGCAAACGGCAGCTATCCAAAGGCTGAGGCGTTCAGGCGCGCCGTAGACTGCCTGCTGATCAGGAACCGGGTTTCCTGTAGGCCTCAACCTTACGCAAGGAATAACAATGAACAGTGCCATTATCGCAGGTATCTTCTGGCATCTCGTCGGTGCTGCCAGCGCAGCGTGTTTCTACGCGCCGTTTAAACAGGTGAAAAAGTGGTCATGGGAAACGATGTGGTCAGTGGGCGGCTTTATGTCCTGGCTGATCCTGCCGTGGGCCGTGAGTGCCGTACTGCTGCCCAACTTCTGGGCCTACTACAGCAGCTTCAGCCTCTCACAGCTGCTGCCGGTATTTCTGTTCGGCGCGATGTGGGGCATCGGCAATATTAACTACGGCCTGACGATGCGCTATCTCGGCATGTCGATGGGGATTGGTATCGCCATCGGCATTACGCTGGTGGTCGGCACCCTGATGACGCCGCTGATTCAGGGACGCTTTGGCGAGCTGTTCGCCTCCACCGGCGGCCGGTTAACCCTGCTCGGCGTCGCCGTGGCGCTGGTGGGCGTAGCGATCGTTTCGCGTGCCGGCCTGCTGAAAGAGCGCGCGCTGGGGATCAATGCGGAAGAGTTCAATCTTAAAAAAGGGCTGCTGCTGGCGGTGCTGTGCGGCATTTTTTCGGCAGGTATGTCGTTTGCCATGGACGCGGCTAAGCCGATGCATGAAGCGGCGGCGCAGCTGGGCATCGATCCGCTCTACGTCGCGCTGCCAAGCTACGTGGTAATTATGGGCGGCGGGGCGCTGGTTAACCTGGCGTTCTGTTTTATCCGCCTGGCGGTTAAGCCGGAGCTGTCGCTGCGGCAGGATCTCTCCGTGGCGAAACCGCTGCTGATCGCCAATATCGCCTTCGCGGTGCTGGGCGGTACCATGTGGTATCTGCAATTTTTCTTCTATGCCTGGGGCCACGCAAGAATCCCGCCGCAGTATGACTACGTAAGCTGGATGCTGCATATGAGCCTCTATGTGCTGTGCGGCGGGCTGGTCGGTTTGCTGATGAAAGAGTGGAAATCGGCGGGTCGCCGTCCGGTCAGCGTGCTGTCTATCGGCTGCGTGGTGATTATTATCGCCGCTAATATTGTCGGGCTTGGGCTGGCCGCCTGAGTGTATGCAGGGTAAGAACAAGCAAGGCATGGGTGTACAAGAGTGTGCCAGCGCGGGTGAGAAGGCCCGATCGCAAAGACGCAAAAGACGGCATCCATGCCCGCTCGGCCCGCGACATCCCT
>NZ_DJDN01000029.1:118091-118809 GCF_002431095.1 Pantoea sp. UBA5923
GCGGGACGCTTTGCTCTTCGGGCCTTTTCACCCGCTTAGCAGACTCTGGGCATGGCCTGAGAAATTAAGGGCAACCTCTTTTTCACGACGGCGCGCGGTCCTGTGCTGAGCTTCCCGAGCGCTGCGGCACAAACCGCTGGCGCCAGGCGCTGGGCGTTAAACCCGTTTCGCGCGTAAAGACTACTGAGAAATAGTTGCTGTCGTCGAAGCCACAGCGCGCCGCCACTTCACTGATCAGACAATCCTGGGTGCGCAGCAGATATTTTGCCTGACAAAGCTGCAGTTGCCGCAGATAGTGACCGACCGTCATCCCGGTCTGCTGGCGAAACAGCTGCTTCAGCGCGCGTTCGTTCAGCGAATTTTGCTGGCAAAAGGTCGCCAGATCGAAGGGGCGCGCCACCGCGCCCTGTAGCGCCGACATCAGCAGATCGAGCTGTTCGCCTTCCGGCAGCGCCCAGGGACGATCCGCCGCATAGCCGTGGCGGCGAAGAATAAGCGCCAGCTGTAAAAAAAGCGCCTCCGTAAGCTGAATGGAAAGGGGATCGCTTTTGCGGCTTTCGCGCTCCAGCTGGCTGATCACGCCGCGCGCCAGCGCCATGCCGCGGGTGGTCAGACGCCAGTAGCCCGGCGCGTCAACGCCTTGCGGCGGCAAGAGTTGTCCCCAGTCGAGAGCAAGACCGAAGCGATCGCGACAGTAGAGGATATTGTCCAGCACCAG
>NZ_DJDN01000029.1:118926-154234 GCF_002431095.1 Pantoea sp. UBA5923
CCTGTCATAGCTGTGGCAATCCTGGTCGCGGATATAGAAGACGTCGCCGCAGGTAATCAGCCAGGGGCGATCGTTGAGAATATGCAGGCCGTTGCCGCGCCAGACGATGACAATTTCGCTAAACTCATGCCGGTGAGCGGGAAAAGAGGGTTGCGGCATACGTTCAGCCACCGTAACCGGCAGGCCAGGCGTGGGAAAATAGTCGTCCCGACTCAGTATCAGCGTCATCGCTCGCTCCTTTTTTACATCATCTGCTGGCGCTCCGCTCGCGGTGCGCAGCCAAATTCACGCCTAAACAGGGTAGAGAAGTGGTTGCTGTCGCCGAAACCGCACTGAAAGGCGATATCGGTGATCCGCAGATCGCTGTGGCGCAGTAGATGGCGCGCCTGCAGCAGCCGCAGGCGGTTCAGATAGCGCTGTGGCGTACTGCCTGTTTGCTGCTTCATCTGACGATGCAGCGTGCGCAGCGACAGCGAAAAACGGTCAGCCAGCGCTTCCCACATAATATCTTCACTGTAGTGATCGTTAAGCCAGTCGAGCAGACGATGCAGGCGGGCTTCCTGATCCTGCGCCTGTTCATTGCGGCACGCTTCGCGCAGCAAAACCAGCAGCTGTAAAAAGAGCTGCTCCTGGCGAGCCTGTTTCTCCAGCGACCAGCCCTCATCCTGCCGCATCTTCGCCACGACATCCAGCGCCTGCGTCATGGCTTTGTTATTTATACGCCAGTGTGAGGCGTAGTTGCCCTCTCGCTCGCTCGGCAACAGCGCCTGCAATCCTGAAAGAAAGCGAAAGGCGGCAGGGCTGCGATAGAGCACGTTGGTCAGGCAGAGATTATCCGTCTGCTCATACAGATGCCGATCGTGATCGCGTACGAAGCAGACACAACCGGCGCACAGCGTTTGCGGCTGCCCGTTGAATACATGAATGCCCGAACCCTGTTCCACCAGCACAATTTCATGGAAATCATGGTGATGCTCAGGAAACGCCTGCTGCGGCACGCGCGGTTCGATAGCGATAGCGTAATCACCCTGAGGAAAGAAATCGGCGCTGTGTAAAATTGTCATAGTGACCTCGTCCGTTTAACAAAAGCGTAACCGAGTCTACTCAGCGCCCACGCCGCTTACCTTGAATTTTCTACTGCGAAGCGCAGGAAATTCGCTTTTTATTCAAGATATTCCCGTCAGATAAAAGAATTGCGGCGAAGCTCACATCTGCTGCCCTTACTTCTCTGTGATCTCTCTCACGAACATCTTTGCAAACCTGCCAGCGGCATAGCCGCGCTGGCAGTACGGGGAAGGTGGCGAACACGTAACGTTTTTACTCTGTCAGCATCATATCTAAGGAAGAATGGGCCATGAGTAAGCGAAATATCGTTGCGGTTGATTTAGGCGCATCCAGCGGACGCGTGATGCTCGCCCGATGGGACGCCGCATCACAGCAAATCGATCTGCGCGAGGTGCGTCGTTTCGCCAGTCTTCGCGAACGTCGGGGCGGCTATGACTGCTGGGATCTCGACCATCTTGAGCGCGAGATCCGCGCCGGGCTGGCGCAGTTGGACGATGAAGGCATCGTGCCGGACAGCATCGGCATCGACACCTGGGGCGTTGATATGGTGCTGCTGGATAAGGCGGGCAATCGGGTCGGCGAAGCGGTGAGCTATCGCGATAAACGCACCCACGGGCTGATGGAGCAGGCGCTGCGCGATCTGGGCAAAGAGGCTATTTATAGCCGCACCGGCATCCAGTTTCTGCCGTTTAATACCCTTTATCAGTTTCGCGCCCTGAGCCAGCAGCAGCCTGACTGGAAAGAGCAGGCCGCCCATGCGCTGATGATCCCCGACTATCTGCACTATCGCCTGACCGGCAAGCTCAACTGGGAATATACCAACGCCACCACCACGCAGCTGTTGAATATTGAAAGCGGCGAGTGGGACGCTGAGTTGCTCGACTGGGCCGGCGCGTCGCCTGAGTGGTTCGGCAAACCCACGTCGCCGGGCAATGTTATCGGTTACTGGCAGAACGCCAGCGGCGTCGACATTCCGGTCATCGCCGTTACGACACACGATACCGCCAGCGCGGTGCTTGCCACGCCGCTGACCCAGGAGAATGCGGCCTATCTCAGCTCCGGCACCTGGTCGCTGATGGGATTCGAAAGCCTGCTGCCTTACGCCAGCGCAGCTGCGCTCCAGGCCAATATCACCAACGAGGGCGGTGCAGAGGGCTATCGCGTTTTGAAAAACATTATGGGGCTCTGGCTGCTGCAGCGGATCTGCGCCGAGCTGCAGATCGACGATCTCTGCGCGCTGATCGCGGAGACGCAAAAAGAGCCCGCCTGTCGCGCACTGATCAATCCTAACGATGCGCGCTTTATCAATCCCGACAGCATGGTGAACGAAATTCAGAATGCATGCGCCGAACAGCATATGGCGGTGCCGCAGTCCGCCGCCGCGCTGGCGCGCTGTATTTTCGACAGCCTTGCGCTGCTCTATCGCGAAGTGCTTAACGAACTGGCCGGGCTGCGCGGCAGCGCGTTTCGTCAGTTGCATATTGTCGGCGGCGGCAGCCAGAACCAGTTTCTCAACCAGCTTTGTGCCGACGCCTGCGAAATACCGGTGCTGGCCGGCCCGGTCGAAGCCTCGACGCTGGGCAATGTCGGCTGCCAGCTTATCGCATTAGGCGAGCTGGCCGACGTCGCGGATTTTCGCCGCTGCGTAGAAAAAAACTTCCCATTAAAGACATTTAAACCGCTGACCAACAGCGCCTTTCGTGCCTGCCAGGCACGCTTCTCGGCGCTGACTCAGCCTGCTAAGGAACTCGCATATGACAAAGCTGATTGAGCAAGCCTTTGAGCTGGCTAAACAACGTTATGCCGATATCGGCGTGGATGTCGATCAGGCAATGGCGCGACTGGATAGCGTTCCGGTCTCCATGCACTGCTGGCAAGGCGACGACGTACGCGGCTTCGAGAACCCGCAAGGCGCGCTGACCGGCGGCATTCAGGCGACCGGCAACTACCCAGGGAAAGCGCGCAACGCCGCTGAGCTGCGCGCCGATCTGGAAAAAGCGATGTCGCTAATCCCAGGACCTAAGCGCCTGAACCTGCACGCTATCTATCTGGAAAGCGATACGCCGGTAGAGCGCGACGCCATTGAGCCGAAGCATTACGCCGGCTGGGTGGAGTGGGCGAAACAGCAGCAGCTGGGGCTGGATTTTAACCCGAGCTGTTTCTCGCATCCGCTGAGCGCCGACGGGTTTACGCTCTCACACCCTGACAAGGCGATTCGTCAGTTCTGGATCGATCACTGTAAAGCGAGCCGTCGCGTCTCGGCTTATTTTGGCGAGCAGCTCGGTACGCCGTCGGTAATGAATATCTGGGTGCCGGACGGCATGAAGGATCTGACTGTCGATCGCCTTGCGCCGCGTCAGCGACTGCTGAGCGCGCTGGATGAGGTGATCGCCGACAAGCTCGATCCGCAGCACCATATCGATGCGGTGGAGAGCAAGCTGTTCGGCATCGGCGCGGAAAGCTATACCGTCGGCTCCAACGAGTTCTTTATGGGCTACGCCACCAGCCGTCAGACTGCGCTGACGCTGGATGCGGGCCATTTTCACCCGACTGAAGTAATCTCCGACAAGATCTCTACGGCCATGCTCTACGTGCCGCGCCTGCTGCTGCACGTCAGCCGCCCGGTGCGCTGGGACAGCGACCATGTGGTCTTGCTGGACGATGAAACTCAGGCGATCGCCAGCGAAATCGTGCGGCATCAGCTGTTCGACAAAGTGCATATCGGCCTCGACTTCTTCGACGCCTCTATCAACCGTATCGCCGCCTGGGTCATTGGCACGCGCAACACGAAAAAAGCATTGCTGCGCGCGCTGCTGGAACCGACCGAGCGCCTGCGTCAGGCAGAAGCGGCAGGGGATTACACCGCGCGTCTTGCGCTACTGGAAGAGCAGAAATCGCTGCCGTGGCAGGCGGTATGGGAGGCCTGGTGTTTGCGCCACGACGTGCCCGCCGATGCCAGCTGGTTAAGCAGTGTCCGCGATTATGAAAAACAAATTCTGAGCCAACGTTAAGGATTCACTATGCAAAGCATTCTTTCATCCTGGTTTGTTCAGGGAATGGTTAAAGCGACCAGCGATATGTGGCTGAAGGGCTGGGACGAACGTAACGGCGGCAACGTATCGCTGCGCCTGCTTGAGGAAGAAACAGCGCCGTTCGCTGCCGACTTTTACGCGGAGCCGCGCTGCGTTGAGCTGACTAAACCGGCCCCAGAGCTGGCGAACTGCTGGTTCCTTGTTACCGGCTCCGGCAAGTTTTTCCGCAATGTACAGCTCGATCCGGCTGACTCTCTGGCGTTGTTAAAGGTTGATGAGAAAGGGCTGTCGTACAAGATTCACTGGGGACTGGCTAACGGGGGGCTGCCTACCTCAGAGCTGGCGGCGCACTTTCAGTCCCATAGCGTGCGAAAAGCGGTCTCCGGCGGTACAGATCGGGTGATTATGCACTGCCACGCGACGAATTTTATGGCGCTGAGCTATGTAGTGGATCTCGATTCGGCACGCTTTACTCGTCTGTTATGGGAAGGCAGCACTGAGTGTCTGGTGGTGTTTCCTGACGGCGTCGGAATTCTGCCCTGGATGGTGCCGGGAACGGATGAAATTGGCCAGGCGACAGCCGATCAGATGGCGTCGCACAGCATTGTGATGTGGCCGTTCCACGGTATTTTTGGCGCCGGGCCGACGCTGGATGAAACCTTCGGCTTGATCGACACGGCGGAGAAATCCTCTGAAGTGATCGTAAAGGTTCTGTCGATGGGCGGTATCCGACAGAGCATCACAACCGAACAGCTGGTCGCGCTGGGCAAACGCTTCAACGTAAAGCCCTGGCAGGCCGCTCTTGATGCAGGGCCAGCCAATGCTTCGTAAAGCCTTTGTCATGCAGGTCAATGCGGAGTGCCATCAGGAGTATGAGCGCCGCCACTCGCCCATCTGGCCGGAACTGGCTGAAACGCTGAAGGCACACGGCGCGCACAACTACGCGATCTGGCTGGACGCCGAACGTAATTTGCTGTTTGCCAGCGTGGAAATAGAGTCGGAGGAGCGCTGGAATGCCGTCGCGCAAACGGAAGTGTGTCAACGCTGGTGGGCGTCAATGAAAGATTTGATGCCGAGTAACCCTGACAACAGCCCGATCAGTCAGCCGTTAAAACCGGTCTTTTTTCTCGAGTAGGGGATTGTGACAGAGGGCGGGGACTTACCCGCCCTGATTACTTCATAGCGTAAAAATATTCAGCGCGACTTCATACACTGACCGGTCAGCGTTGGCCACATCGCCATCAGCGTATCAATAATATTATCGAGATCCCCCTGCGGCGCACCTTCACGCGCCCGCACCGACATGCCTTGCACCATACAGGCAAGATAGCGAGCCAGAGAAAGAATATCGACCTGCGCCGGGATTTCGCCGCGCTGCTGACGGGCGGCCAGGAAATCCAGCAGGGTCTGCTGCTGCGCGTCATGCTGCTGGCGCAGCATATGGGCAATCTCGCTTGATGACGAAGAGAGCGCAGTCGAGGTACAGATAAAAAAGCAGCCCGACGGGGTATCGCAGTTAGTAAAGCAGGCCGCCGTGGCGCGGAACCAGCCCTCAATCGCTTCGGCAACGGATTTATTCTCATCCTGTAGCGCAGCATTGCGCCAGGCGCTAAAGCGCTCGATATAGCGCTCCATCGCGGCGCGGAACAGGCCTTCCTTATTCACGAACTCGGCGTAAAGCGTAGGTGCTTTCGCACCGGTAGCGGCAACCAGATCGGAAAGGGAGGTACCCTCATAGCCGTGAGTCCAGAACAGCGTCAGGGCTTTGTCCAGCGCAGCGTCCCGATCGAAGGTTCTTGGCCGACCACGACATTTCTTCTGTGCTTCATCATATTGCTGACTCATAGATCCTCACTTCTGTAAAAGGCTCTATTAAATTACCGATCATTAAGAAAATATGCAAGCCAGCCGGCCTCCCAACGGAAGCTGGTTATCATTTTGTGCCGCACGCGGTGCTTTTCCCCCTTATGGTTAAGTGCAAAAGGGCGTCAAAGCCCATAATCACGCCACTTCCGCATTAAAATAACGATCGCTAAAAAAATATTGACGCAAGGTCGCTGCATGCACTACTATTTCTTTAACGATCGTTAATTAATTTAACGACACCTTTTCAAACCCGAATATGAGAGCCGATATCATGAAAACCACTAAACTGACCCTGGCCGCGCTGGCCCTTACTACCCTGACTTTTGGTGCTTTCGCTGCTGAGCAGGTTGTCAGCGATCCTCTGCATCAGACGCCGGTAGGCACAATCTCCGCGCAGGGCGGTGCCAACCTTGATTCACTGGAAGCGCAGCTGAACGCGAAAGCGGATGCCGCAGGCGCGAAATCTTTCCGCATCACCTCTACCTCCGGTCAGAACAACCTGCACGGCACAGCGGTGATTTATCAGTAAGTGAGTCGCGTCGGAGAGCAGGAGAGAGAAGATGAAAAGCGTGAAATATAGTCTACTGGCAGCGTTGCTTGGCGTGGTTTCATTTGCCAGCGGCGCGGCGCAACAGCCAGAAGCTGCGCCTTATTATCAGACCGAGGCCGTAACGGTGAACGTCAGCGGCAGCAGCAGCCTGATTTCTCTGGAGCAGCAGCTGTCGGGGAAGCAGGACAATGGCCGCGTAAAGTCTTTTCGCATCACTTCGACCTCTGGCGCGAGCAGGCTGTCTGGCACCGCCGCCAGCCTTAACTAAGTCAGTAAAAAGGGGCTTCAGAAAATCATTCTGAAGCCCCTTTTTTTATCCGTTGCTGCGCAGCTGCGGATATCTGCGGAAGATAGCGATACACCAGAACAGCGCAACCAGTCCCAGCAGCCCGCCGATATTGCCGACGTCTGCCATGCTCAGATGTTTACTAACCTGATTGCCCAGCAGCGCGCCCGCGCCGATGCCGATATTATAGATGCCTGACATCAGCGACATCGCCACATCGGTTGCATCTGGCGCCAGCGACAGCACGCGCACCTGCATCGCCAGCCCGATCATCATCATCGCCATGCCCCACAGAATACAGAGCGTCGAAATTGCTGCCGGACGGACAGCGGCAAAAATCAGCAGCCCCATGCAAAGCGTAATGGTCGCAATCGCGCCGATCAGCAGCGCGGAAGGGAATTTATTGCCCAACGAGCTAAAGAGCACGCTGCCCAGAATACCGGCAGAGCCAAACAGCAGCAGCAGCAGCGTAGTGAAGTTTTCATCCGCGTCCGCAACAAACTGCATAAACGGCTCTATATAGCTGTAGGCGGTATAGTGCGCAGTGACCACCAGCGTGACCAGCAGATACATGCTCACCAGCGCCGGTCGGCGAAACAGCATCGGGACGCTGCTCAGCGAGCCGGTATGTTCGCTCGGCAGACGCGGCAGAATGCGCGCCAGCAACACCATCAGCACCAGTGCCGAGACGCCAATCATGCCGAAGGTGGTGCGCCAGCCAAGATATTGTCCCACTACGCGGCCAATGGGTACGCCCAGCACCATCGCCAGGGCAGTGCCGGTCGCCAGCATACTTAACGCCTGGGTTTTTTTACCGGCTGGCGCAACGCGTATCGCCAGCGAGGCGGTAATTGACCAAAAGACCGCGTGCGCCAGCGCGATGCCGATGCGCGACACCACCAGCGAATTGAAACTCCACGCAAAGGTGGAAAGCACATGGCTGGCGATAAAGATCAGAAACAGCACCGAAAGCAGTATGCGTCGCTCGATATTACGCGTCAGCAGCATCAGCGGCAGCGAAAGCAGCGCCACTACCCAGGCATAAATAGTGAGCATAATGCCCACGTCAGCGCTTTTCATGCTGAAGCTGGCGCCGATGTCCGAGAGCAGGCCAACGGGCACAAATTCAGTGGTATTAAAAACAAAGGCGGCGATAGCCAGCAGCACCACGCGTAGCCAGGCCGTTTTACGGGATACAGTAGTTGATTGCATGAAAATAAAATTAGTCAGAACAACAGCAAACAGATGCGGCTTTCACATCCACGATAGTGACTTGCGTCACAAATTATTGACTATTGTGGAGGATTTGCACGGTAAGGGGAACGCTGAAACGCAGTTTTATTCCTGAAAGTTTTTTATCGCCCGACCGGCGGGCGATAAAAAGCGGTTATCGATGAGAAGATTTGCCTGGCATCATCCGCGTGAGCGTATTGTCCCGAAGAAAATAGTGATGGAACAGCGCGCCCAGGGCGTGCAGGCCGATAAGCCAGTATCCCAGCGGCGCCAGAGTTTCATGCCAGTCGATTAAGCTATCGGAAAGGTCGAAATTTGGTTCGCTCGCGACCGGCATAGGAATACCGAACAGCCACCAGTCGCGTCCGCGCAGATAGCGCGACGTGATCCCCAGAATGGGCAGGGTAATAAACAGGGCGTAAATCAGCGTGTGCACCAGATGCGCCAGACCCGATTGCCAGCGAGCGATGGGCGGCGTTATGACGGGAGTGCGGTGGCGCGTGCGTAAAAACAGGCGCGCCACCATCAGCAGCAGAACGGTAAAGCCTGCGCTGAAGTGAGTGATAATCATCGCGTAGCCCTGCCAGGAGCCGCGCTGGGCCAGGCCGCGCAGCTCAATAGTGGCGTAAGCCAGCGCGACCAGCAGGAAGGTCAGCCAGTGCAGGGTAATTTGTGAAGCGGCATATTTTTCGCGCATAGTCTGCTCATGCAACAGGAAGAAGAACTCTACCTTACTGGAAAAATATGCAAAATCTTAACAAACTGGCGCAACGGCGTCAGGCCCGCGGCTGACCTCTGCTTTCAGGCCAGCATAATCAGAGTCAGGCGATATGCTTTAGTGCCACGCTATTCTGACTCCTCAGGTTTTTTTTTACCGGCAGCGGACAACAGGCCTCACAACCCAGCGCTCTGGGGTAGTACTTGCGCGCCTGCTGGATAGCGGCATTCGCCGTGTAAAAAGTGCCAAGAAACAGGCGCGCTTCAAGCGGGGGAAGATACTGGCAGCCTGCGGCGTGCACCACATGGTTATCGTTATAGCCGGAAATTTTAGAAACGTAATAGTAATGGCCCACAGGGACATCCTCATTGCTGTGAATAAAAAAACATTTATTGTTGGAGTGAGAGGGATTATAGCGGGGATTAACGGCTTTTTTCTTGCTGGTACTGATTAGTCGGTCGACTAAGGCTTAACAGGCTAAAAAGGACGCATCTGCGTCCTTTTTGCTGATAGTTGTTACAGGTTTTTTTGCTGAAGGCGCCAGCCTACCAGCAGGGCGAGAAGCAGCAGCGCGGAGATAAAAAGGGTGATGCCTGCCCAGCCATAGCTGTGCCAGAACACGCCGCCAAGGGTACCGGCTACGCTGGAACCAACATAGTAGCTGAAGAGATAGAGCGATGACGCCTGACCTTTAGCGCGGCGCGCGCGCGGGCCGATCCAGCCGCTGGCGACGGAGTGCGCGGCGAAAAAGCCGGCGGTAAAGAGCATCATCCCCAGTAAAATCCACCACACTGCGCTGAATGCGGTAAGCAACAGGCCCGCCAGCATTAGGGCCGTCGCGCCAAGCAGCACCGGGCCGCGACCCAGCTTCATCGTCAGCGCGCCCGCCTTAGGGGAACTCCAGGAGCCGGTCAGATAAACCACGGAGAGCAGGCCAACAATCGTCTGGCTGAGATGATAGGGCGCGCCGAGCAGGCGATAGCCAATATAGTTGAACAGCGTGACGAAGGCGCCCATCAGCAGAAAGCCTTCGGCGAACAGCAGCGGCAGGCCAGCATCGCGCCAGTGCAGCCGGAAATTGATCATCAGGCTGCGCGGCTTCAGCGACGCCGGTCGAAAATGACGCGAAGCGGGCAGAATGCGCCAGAACATCAGCGCCGAGGCGAGAGCGCAGCAGCCAATCGCTGCAATGGCGATGCGCCATGAAAAGAAGTCGGTCAGCACGCCGCTCAGCAGTCGGCCGCTCATGCCGCCGATAGAATTGCCGCTAATGTAAAGCCCCATGGAAAACGCGATAACGCTCGGGTGGATCTCCTCGCTCAGATAGGTCATGCCGACGGCGGCAACGCCGCTGAGGGAGAGACCCGTCAGCGCGCGCATCAGCAAAATACTATGCCAGCTGTTCATGGTCGCGGAAACCAGCGTACAGAGCGCGGCCAGCATCAGCGCTGTCACCATCACGTTCTTACGCCCGATGGCGTCGGAAAGCGGGCCTGTCACCAGCAAACCCAACGCCATCAGTCCGGTTGCGATAGAGAGCGAAATGCTGCTTTCGGCGGGCGAAACGCCGAACTGCGCCGACAGCACCGGTAAAATAGGTTGCACGCAGTAAAGCAGCGCAAAGGTCGCCAGACCGGCGGAGAAGAGCGCCAGGGTCACGCGCATAAACTGCGGCGTACCGCGTTTAATCCATACGGACGATGAAGCCGGCGAAACCGCGGCAGAGTCGGCTAACTCATTATCGTCAAGGGTGACCGCCTGAGAAGAGCGACGCACGTTAATTCCTCATATAAAAGCAACAAGCATACTCTAGGAAAGCGTCAATAGGTTGTCTAATATATTAATAATCTCAATTGATATGTTGAAAATATGAATATTGAACTGCGTCATCTGCGTTATTTTCTGGCGGTTGCGGAAGAGCTTCACTTTGGCCGGGCGGCGCAGCGGCTGAATATCTCCCAGCCGCCGCTCAGCCAGCAGATCATGCAGCTGGAGCAGGAGATAGCAGCGAAGCTGTTTACACGCACCAACCGCAGCGTGCAGCTTACGCCGGCGGGTCAGCAGTTTCTCAGCGATGCACGCGCCATTTTACAGCAGGTGGAGCAGGCGGCCGGGCGCGCGGCGCGGCTTGAGCGCGGCGAAGAGGGCGAGCTGCGCATCGGTTTCACCTCTTCCGCGCCCTTTACCGGTCTGGTCTCGGACGCGCTCTATCAGTTCCGTCAGCGCTGGCCGCAGGTGCATATTCAGATGCAGGAGATTAATACGCGCCAGCAGCTTGCCCCGCTGCATGAGGGGCAGCTCGACCTGGGGGTAATGCGCAATACGGCGCTGCCGTCCGATTTACGGCATCAGCTGCTGCTGCGCGAGCCGCTACGCGCGGTGGTGCACTGGGCGCACCCGCTGGCGGATGCGGAGTCTATCTCCATCAGCGATCTGGCGAACGAACCCTTTGTCTTTTTCGATCCGCAGGGGGGAACGGCGCTGCACGGTGAAATTCTCAGTCTGCTGCACCGCTACCATATCAAGCCTTACATCATGCAGGAGGTCGGCGAGGCGATGACGATCCTCGGCCTGGTGGCGACCGGTCTCGGCGTCTCGATTTTGCCCGCCTCGTTCGCGCGCGCGCGTCTGGCCGATGTGGTCTGGCTGCCGCTCAGGGAAGAGGATGCGCTGTCGGAGGTGTGGCTGGTTTGGTCTGGCGAGCGCGAACCCTCGATGCAGATGCGCAATATGATGCAGCTTCTGTCGCCTGCTGGCGAAAATTAAGGGCCAGACCTTAACCAAAGCCCGGTTTTTATGTGCTGCAAATCACATTTCAAATCAAATATTTGACGCTCAACCGCAATCTGCCTCACCATAGTCGCTGTTTATTTAGAAGCGCGAAAATAACCGGGAGCAGGGCGTGAAGCTGGAGAGTCAGCCTGGGCATATTGACCAGATCAAACAGACTAATGCAGGCGTTGTTTACCGCCTGATCGATCTCTACGGTCCGATTTCGCGTATCGAACTTTCCAGGCTGGCGCAGCTGGCGCCTGCCAGTATCACCAAAATCGTGCGTGAAATGCTCGATGCCCATCTGGTGCAGGAAACGGAATTTCAGGAGCCGGGGTCGCGCGGACGACCGGCGATTGGCCTGATTCTCGACACGCTGGCCTGGCACTATCTGGCAGTGCGTCTGCATCATGGCGCGCTGACCCTGACGCTGCGCGATCTCAGCAGCCGCGCGCTGGTAGAGGAGACGTCGCCGCTGCCTGACGAAGCGCAGCAGCCGCTGCTGACGTCGCTGATTGATCGGGTGGACGCCTTTTTTATGCGCCATCAGCGCAAGCTGGAACGACTGACGGCAATTGCCATTACCTTGCCCGGACTGATCAACGCCGCCTCAGGCGTAGTGCATCGCCTGCCGGGCTATGAGGTGCAGGAGATGCCGCTGGGCGATACGCTGGCGCAGCGCACCGGGGTGCCGGTTTTCGTGCAGCACGACATTTCCGCCTGGACACTGGCGGAGTCGCTGTTCGGCGCGTCGCGCGGCGCGCAGGATGTGATTCAGATTGTGATTGATGACACCGTCGGCGCAGGCGTGATCAGCGGCGGCCAGCTGCTGCATAAAAGCGGCCGCGCGCTGGTGGAGATTGGGCATACGCAGATCGACCCTTACGGTCAGCAGTGTTATTGCGGCAATCACGGCTGTCTGGAGACGGTCGCCAGCACCGGCAGCCTGCTGGCGCTGGCGGCGCAGCGGCTGCCCACGCAGCCAGAGAGCGTGCTGCATCAGCAGCCCTTAACCCTGGAGTCGCTCTGTCTGGCGGCCCGCCAGGGCGATCGGCTGGCACGCGACGCCATCGCAGGCGTCGGGCATCATGTTGGTCGGATGCTGGCGATGATGGTTAATATTTTCAATCCGCAACATATTCTGATTGGCTCGCCGCTCAATCAGGCTGCCGAGGTGCTGTTTCCCGCCGTAAGCAGCACCATTCGACAGCAGGCGCTGCCTGCCTACAGCGAGTCGATTCAGCTCGCGCCGACCGAATTTGACGAGCCTGGCACCCTTGGCGCGGCGGCGCTGATTAAAGATGCGCTCTACAGCGGCTACCTGTTAGTGAAATTGTTGCAAGGTTAAGCGCGACTGAACTTTGCGCTAACGCAAGCCGCCTGCCATCCGCATTCCCTACAATGCGTTTTGCTTTTTTGTAAAACAAAACCGTTTAGTTGAGGAGGAGTGGGGTGAAAAATCTGTTCATTACCGGCACCGACACCGCTGTAGGGAAGACCGTGGTTTCACGCGCGCTTCTGCAGTATTTCGCACGCGCCGGCCTGAGCGCAGTCGGTTTCAAACCGGTTGCCAGAAACGCCGTACGCAGCGCTGATGGCCTGCGCAGTAAGGATGCGCTGGTTCTGCAGAGCAGCTCAACGCTATCCCTGCCTTACGACGCTGTTAATCCACTGATTTACGAAGAAGATGAGGTCTGCATTCGGCCGCGTGAGCCCGTTGACTATTCGCTATTGAGCCAGCGCTTGCAGCGCCTGCAACAGCAGTCCGATTGCGTCGTGATCGAGGGTACTGGCGGCTGGCGCAGCCTGATGAATGATGCGAAGCCGCTCTCCGGCTGGGTGGAGCAACATCATATCCCGGTGGTGCTGGTAGTGGGCATCAAACAGGGCTGTCTCAGCCATGCGCTGCTAACCGCCGAGGCGATAACGCGCGACGGCCTGCCGCTGGCGGGCTGGGTCGCAAATCGCATCAATCCAGGGCTGGCGCACTACGCTGAGCTGATTGACGTGCTCAGCGACAGTATCAATGCGCCGCTGCTGGGGGAACTGCCTTATCTGCCGCGTGCCGAACAGCGCGATTTAGCGGGCTATCTCGATCTCTCCTCACTGGGGAAGATCGCACTGCCCGATTCAGGTGCAAAGATTGCCTGATGGTGAAACATTCTCTTCAAAACCCGCTGCGGCTGTACCGATAGTTTCAGAGGCAGGCGCAGCGCTTATCTAATTAAATTTCTTCTGGTTCAATTAGTTAGGGTGCAGTTTTGCCATTTGCTCCGCGTATGGCGTGATTAATGCATTAGCAGCGTTAATCACAAAGAAGTCGGAGCATCATTATGTCGCATACAGAAGAGAAAGCATTGCTGTACGGACTGGACGAACGCATTCGTCCTGCGCCCGCTTTTTTCGCCGCGCTGCAGCATCTGCTGGCCAGCGTCGTGGGCGTTATCACACCGCCGCTGATTATTAGCTCAGTGCTGGGATTACAGGCCTATCTCCCTTACCTGATCAGTATGTCGCTGCTGGTTTCCGGCATCGGCACGTTTCTTCAGGCGCGGCGCGTGGCAGGAATAGGCGCGGGCATGATCTGCCTGCAGGGCACCAGCTTCGCCTTTCTTGGCGTTATCCTGTCGGGCGGCATGATTGTCAAAAACCGCGGCGGCTCGCCGGAGGAGATCATGGCGATGATCTTCGGCTGCACGCTGGTCGCCGCGCTGATCCCGTTGCTGATTAGCCGCTGCGTCTCTCAGCTACGTCGCGTTCTGACGCCGGTGGTGACCGGAACGGTGATTACGCTGATCGGCATCAGTCTGATTAAGGTGAGCATCACCGACTGGGCAGGCGGGCACCACGCCGCGAATTTCGGCGCGCCTGGTAATCTGGCGCTCGGCGGTCTGACGCTGCTGGTGATTATTACGCTGAACCGGATGCGTAACCGCTGGGCGCGGCTGATTGCGGTGCTCGCCGGGATCGTCGTTGGCTGCCTCGCCGCGGCGCTGAGCGGCAAGCTGGTGCTGACGCCGCAGCCTGAAACGGGCTGGCTGGCGCTGCCTGGCTTTTTCCGCTTCGGTTTCGCCTTTGACTGGGCGATTTTCTTGCCGATTGCGCTGGTGGCGGTGATTGCCGTTATTGAGGCGGCAGGTGACATTACCGCTAACTGCATGCTGTCGCAGCAGCCGATCGTCGGCCCGCAGTTTCAGCGTCGGCTACAGGGCGCGCTCTGCGCCGATGGCGTCAGCTGTATGCTGGCGGCGATGTTTTCCGCGTTTCCCAATACCACCTTTGCGCAGAATAACGGGGTCATTCAGATGACTGGCGTAGCGAGCCGCTATGTCGGCATGGTAATGGGCGTGATGCTGGCGCTGCTGGGGCTGTTTCCCGCCTTCGGCGCGCTGATGCAGCAGATACCGCCGCCGGTGCTGGGCGGGGCGACGCTGGTGATGTTCGGCAGCGTGGTGGCCGCCGGGATCCGCGTCCTGACGCAAACCCCGCTGGGCCGTCGGGAGATGTTAATTGTGGCAGTGTCGTTTGGGCTGGGGCTGGGCGTCGAAGCGGTGCCGGAGGCGCTGAAGCAGCTACCGCCGCTGGTCAGCCAGCTTTTTGGCCACGCGGTGACGACCGGCGGCGTGCTGGCGATCCTGCTCAATGTGGTGTTGCCCAGCGAACAGCGCGCTGTGTCGCTACCGCAGGGCGAAACGGCGGGCGAGCAGTAAACCCAGGGCGCTGGCTGTCCTTAAAGACGCCGGTGTTGTTGATACCGGCCCGCGCAGCCAGACGCCTCATCCCTGAGGCGTGCTCCCGCCGTTCTGTTCCAGGTGCCGTTCGGGCACTACTGCCGGTTTCCCGCTGATACGCTGTCCGGTCGCTTAAGGATTAAGGCGGCGTCGCGTGCGGCCTGAACTCAGGTAGTCGGCGATATAGTCCTGAGAGATTTCGCCGCTGTAGCGACCCTCTTCATCGACAATCGGCATCCAGACGGTATTGTGCTCATAGAGTTTAGAGAGCACCACGCGCAGATTCTCCTCCGCCTTAGCGGTCACCCGGAAGGTATGCAGAAGTTCTTCGCAATGCCCGCTGGCATTACGTGCCTCGCGGCGTTTTACAAAGCCGAGCGGTTTGCCATCGTTATCAACCACCGTTACCGAACGCATATCGTTTTCATCCATCAGGGCGAAAGCGTCCGCCAGCGGCGTCGCGCGCTTAACGGTAATCGTTGTCTGCTGATCGGTCACGTCGCCTGCCTGTACCAGCAGCAGACGCTTCAGCGTGCGATCCTGACCGACAAAAGAGCCGACAAACTCATTTTTCGGGCTGGCCAGCAGCTCATCGGGGCTGGCGCACTGCACAATTTTTCCCTGACCAAATACGGCGATGCGGTCGCCCAGCTTCAGCGCTTCGTCAATATCGTGGCTCACCAGCATCACGGTTTTCTTTAGCTGACGCTGCATATCGAGAAACTCGTTCTGGATCACCTCGCGGTTAATCGGGTCAACGGCGCCGAAGGGTTCATCCATTAGCAGCACCGGCGGATCCGCTGCCAGCGCGCGGATAACGCCAATGCGCTGCTGCTGGCCGCCCGACATTTCGCGCGGATAGCGGTGGAGGAATTTTGTGGGATCGAGCGCCACCATGCTCATCAGCTCGGTGGCGCGATCGCGGCAGCGTTTTTTATCCCAGCCCAGCATGCGCGGCACAACGGTAATGTTCTCCTCAATAGTCATATTGGGGAACAGGCCGATCTGCTGGATGACATAGCCGATGTTGCGGCGCAGCGTAACGGTATCCTGGGTACTGGTATCTTCGCCGTTAATCAGAATCTTGCCGCTGGTGCTGGGAATAAGGCGATTAATCATCTTCAGAGTTGTGGTCTTGCCGCAGCCTGAAGGGCCGAGCAGCACGCACATCTCGCCCTGCGGCACATGCAGGCTGACGTTATCAACGGCGGTGACGCTGGTGCCGTTTTTCTGGGTAAAGGTTTTCGTCAGGTTTTCCAGTTTTATCATTATCGAATCCCCTTAGGAGTCAGCGCCGACTGCAGACGCTGCAGCAGCCAGTCGAGAATAATAGCCAGCAGGCAGATCATCAGCGCGCCGGCAATGAGCATACGAATATCACTGCCGCTGATGCCGTCCAGCAGCAGCAGACCAAGGCCGCCCGCGCCGATTACCGCCGCAATCGCCATCACGCCGACGTTCATCACCACGGCGGTACGGATGCCGCCGAAGATCACCGGCAGCGCCATGGGGATCTCCACCCAGCGCAGTCGCTGCCAGAAGGTCATGCCGATACCGCGGCCCGCCTCGCGCAGGCCGTCAGGCAGGTTTTCCAGCGCGGTATGGGTGTTGCGTACAATCGGCAGCAGCGAATAGAGAAAGACCGCTGTAATAGCGGGCAGCGCGCCGATGCCCTGACCGATCATTGAAAACAGCGGGATCATCAGGCCAAACAGCGCAATGGTGGGTATGGTGAGCACGACGGTGGCGATGCCCAGCACCGGCGCGGCCAGCCATCTGACGCGCACGATAAGAATGCCCAGCGGCACGCCTGCGACGATGGCGCAGCCCACCGCCACCAGTACCAGCCAGGTATGCTGCCAGGTCAGAGCCAGCAAGCTGCTCCAGTTGTTTATGATGTAATGTAGGGTATCCATATGACCGCCTTACAGCATGTTTTTGGCTGTGAGAAAATCGCGCGCAACCTGCTCGGGCGACTGATGATCGATATCGACGCGCTTATTCAGCTCGGAAATCGCATCGCTGGTAATCAGCGGCGTGAGCTGGTTTAGCGCCTCTGCCAGGCCTGGATGGCTGTCGAGCACATCCTGACGCACTACCGGCGTGACGTTGTAACTCGGGAAGAAGTGCTTGTCATCCTCCAGCACTTTCAGGTCAAAACCTTTCACCCGCCCGTCAGTGGTGTAGATGAGGCCCGCGTCGACAAATCCGTCGCGTATCGCGTTATAGACCAGGCCTGGATCCATCTGCCGAATCTGCGGCCGGTCCAGCGGCAGGTTATAGGCGGCCTGCAGCGGTTTCATGCCGTCGGAGCGACCAGAAAACTCCAGATCCAGCCCGAGTCGCCAGTTATGGTCAGGATCGCGCTGGCGAATCTGCTCAATTTTCGTCACCAGCTGCGACATCGTGCTGATGCCTTCTTTCTCGGCACGTTCGCGCTTCATCGCGAAGGCATAGGTATTATTCATCGGCGCCGGATTAAGCCACACCAGGCCCAGCTTGCCGTCGAGAGATTTTACCGTCTGGTACGCTTCTTCAGAGGAGAGCGGCCTTTTGATGTGGTTAAAGATAATGAGCGAGGTGCCGGTATACTCCCATGTCATATCTATCTGCTTATTCAGCATCGCGTTGCGGCTGATGGTGGTCGCGATATTGCGTTTGGGAATAACCTCAAATCCCTTTTTCTGCAGCCACATTACGGTCATGGCGGAAAGGATATGCTGTTCGGTAAAGCTTTTGGTCGCCATCACCAGCGGCGCTGCGGCATGAGCCGCCTGGCTAAATGCCAGCGTAGCGGCGAGGGTCACAGCGGTGCGTCTGAGCCAGCGCGTCAGCATTGTCATAACGTCTCCTGTGATTAAGCCGTGTGTGGGCTGAGGTAGCGTCCCAGCGCCGCCAGCAGCATATCGAGCACCAGCGCGAATAGCGCCGTGGCGACCGCGCCGAGGATCAGGGTCGGGAAATCGTTGAGGTAAATACCCGGGAAAATCAGTTCGCCGTAGCTGCTGGCGCCAATTAAAAAGGCCAGCGGCGCGGTTCCGACGTTAATGGCGGTCGCGATGCGGATGCCCGCCAGCATCACCGGCCACGCATTAGGCAGTTCGACCTGACGCAGGCGCTGGAGCCGGGTCATGCCGATGCCCTTTGCAGCCTCAATCAGAGAAGGCGGCACCGCGCTCAGCCCGGAAAAGGTATTGCGCACAATCGGCAGCAGCGAAGCGAGGAACAGGGCGAAAAGCGCGGGCTTATCGCCAATGCCGATGACCACCATCGCCAGCGCCAGAACCGCCAGCGGTGGCAGCGTATTGCCGACGTTAAAAATTTGCATCACATATTCAGCCCAGCGGCGCGCAAAGGGGCGGCTCAGCACAATGCCGCTGGGAATACCGACCAGCAGCGCAAACAGCATCGACCAGAACACCAGATAGAGATGCTGCTGACCCAGATAGATCAGATCAACCCGGCGCGCGCGCAGCGTATCCAGGCCCAGGCCCCAGACCAACAGCGCAAGCACACAAACAATAGCCAGCAGCGCAAGCCCGGCGCGTCTGACCAGCGAACCATTTTGCATGGGGTATCTCTCCCTGTGATTTGTTATCCAGGCGGGTAAAACGCAGCCCGATGAGTATGTATGGCTAAAAAGCTATTAAGCCTATAGCAGCGTAAAAAAGGGGGCGCCACTTTTTATGGGAAAAATCAGACAGATAGAAATCCCTGAAACAGCGGGTAGAGCCGCATGGCATCTGGTTTCAACAGGTGATTAATCATTTTCACTACCAAATTGTTACGCTGTCACAAAAACAGCGCACGCCAGGCACAGCAACGGCGCGAATTTAGGCTAGCCTTGCTGAATAACAAAAGGGAGATGTATGACTGAGAGCGCACACCTGCAGGTCAGCCACCGCGGCTGGATCCTGTTCGCCTGTATGCTGGCGATGTTTATGGCCGCGATTGAAGTGACTATCGTCGCGACGGCAATGCCAACCATTATTGCCGATCTGGGCGGATTTTCGCAGTTTGGCTGGGTTTTCTCTGTCTATCTGCTGACTCAGGCAGTGAGCGTGCCGCTCTATGGTCGCCTGGCGGATATGTGGGGACGGCGCAGAATGTTCTTTATTGGCACCTCGCTGTTTCTGGTCGGCTCGGTGCTCTGCGGCTTCGCCCACAGCATGCTGTGGCTGATCCTGTTCCGCGCTTTTCAGGGGTTAGGCGCAGGGGCGATTATGCCGCTCAGCTCAACCATCGTGGCGGACATCTACTCGCCGCGCGAGCGCGCCAGCGTGCAGGGCTGGCTCTCCAGCGTATGGGGCGTGGCGGCGATCGTCGGTCCGCTGACCGGCGCCTGGCTGGTGGAGCACTTCAGCTGGTCGCTGATCTTCTGGGTCAATCTGCCGATAGGGCTTATCAGCATGGCGATGCTGGCGCGCTTTCTGCCTGCGCACTGCATCGAAGAAAAGCCGCAACCGCTTAACGTGACGGGTAGCGTCTGGCTGATGGTGAGCGTCAGCGCGCTGTTGATGGCGCTGCTGCAGGCGGAGTGGCTCGGCTACTGGCTGATCGCTTTTCTGCTGCTGGCGCTGTTCGCCGGCTGGCAGCTGAAAAAGCATGAGCTGCGCGCCGCTGCGCCGCTGTTTCCGCTGGAGATATGGCGTAGCCGTCTGGTTATCGCCGGGAATATCGGCAATCTGATTATCGGCGCGGCCATGATGGGGATCAGCGCCTTTTTGCCGACCTGGATTCAGGGCATTACCGGCGGCACGCCGTTGCAGGCGGGCAGCGCGCTGGCCATGATGTCGATCGGCTGGCCGCTCGCCAGCACGCTCAGCGGGCGGCTGATGCTGCGCACCTCTTATCGCTTCACCGCCCAGCTTGGCGCGCTGCTGCTGGTCGCGGGCAGCGCCTTGCTGCTGCTGTTGCGCGCTGACAGCTCGCTGTTTCAGGCTGGCGCCACCGCCTTTGTTATCGGTACCGGCATGGGGATGACCAGCACCACTTTTCTGGTGTCGGTGCAAAACCATGCGCACTACGATATTCGCGGCATCTGCACCGCGTCGATTATGTTTAGCCGCATGATGGGGTCGGCGGTGGGCACCGCGCTGATGGGCGCCGTCCTGAACCTCAACCTGTCGCAGCGGCTGCCGCACGCGCAGGATCCGGTGCAGCAGATTATGTCCGCGCCGACGCGCGAGGCGCTCTCCAGCGAGACGCTGCACCATATGGTGCTGGCGATCGCCGCCTCGCTGCACTGGGTGTTTGTCGTGGCGCTGGTGATTGCGCTGTTTGCGCTGGGTGTGGCGTGGATGATGCCGCGACAGCGGCCGGAGCATGCGGAATAAAAAAGGGCGACTGCGCGCCCTTTAAGGTTACTGAGCAGGCGCGTCCTGCGAGCTGCCCGCGCTGTCGGGCACGCTGCCCTCGTCGCTGCGTCCCACGCGCTTATAAACAATTTTCTGTGTGTCGTTTTCGCAATGGCCCACCACCTGGCCACTTGCCTGGTCAACCTGATCGTTAGGCACGATATCCAGCGAGAAACCCGATTCCGGGACGCCGTTCTGGATAATTTTCTGGCTGATATCCGCCTTGACGGATTCACAGGAGGCGTGTGCCAGCATCGGCAACGCCAGTAAAGTTGCGATTAACATTCCGGTCTGTTTCTTCATCATCTTCTCCTTTTGCGTAGTGAACCTTACTGACTATAGCATTTCGTGGGAAAAATCAGGGCGTGACCAGGCGGCCGGTACGGCGATCCAGGCAGCGCAGGGTATTGGGTTCCCAGTAGGCGTTAACGTTGTAGCTTTTTTCACAGGCGTCGCGCGTATCAAATGCGCGATCGGCTTTATCAAATTCTTTCTCAGCGCGGGTGTTTACTTTGTGGCGCAGGCGCTGGGTATCATTCCATTGCTCTTTGCTCTGACGCGCGGCTTCGTTACTGGCGGCGCTGCTGCCATCTTCAATAATCAGGCGACTGGTATTGGCGCTGGCCTGTACGGCGGTCAGCATCGCGCTGCTGGCCAGCAGCGCGGCGAGCAGGGTCGGAAACAATTTTTTCATCATCTTTTCCTTCGGTTAATGCCTGGCGCACAGGAGTGACTCAGGGTTGCGGCAGGCAGTGCTTAGTATATCATCGCGCTTTATTTGCTCACCAGTAGTGGGCGTTCTGTTTACCTTTGCGAGAGGATCCCATGCTGGTTAAAACCGCGCTGCTCTTTTTTCTCACCGCCATCGCGGAGATTGTCGGCTGCTTTTTACCCTGGCTTTGGCTGAAAAAGAATGCTTCCCCCTGGCTGCTGCTGCCTGCCGCGCTGAGTCTGACGGCCTTTGTCTGGCTGCTGACGCTGCATCCGGCGGCGAGCGGGCGCGTATATGCGGCCTACGGCGGCGTTTACGTACTGACTGCGCTGCTGTGGCTGCGCGTGGTGGATGGCGTAAAGCTGAGCGCGTGGGACTGGAGCGGGGCGCTGGTGGCGTTTTGCGGCATGCTGATTATCGTGGCGGGCTGGGGTCGCGCCTGAACAGAGGCCAGCCCGGCGGGCTGGCCTGTGGCATCATCAGGGCTTGTGCACTTTCAGACCGGCCTGCGTCTGGCTTACCGGCATCATTTCAAGCGTGTTGATATTGACATGCTTCGGCAGCGTGACGACCCAGTACACAGCCTCGGTCACATCCTCCGGCGTTAGCGCCGTCGCGCCTTCGTAAACTTTATCCGCTTTTTCATCGTCGCCTTTGAAGCGCACGTTAGAGAACTCTGTGCCGCCCACCAGGCCTGGTTCGATATCGGTGACGCGCAGCGCGGTTCCATGCAGGTCGGTGCGCAGATTCAGGCTGAACTGGCGCACAAAGGCTTTGGTCGCGCCATAGACGTTGCCGCCCGCATAGGGCCAGCTTCCGGCTACGGAGCCGATATTGATAATATGGCCGACGTTGCGCTCGACCATATCCGGCAGCAGGGCGCGTGTCATATAGACCAGCCCTTTGGTATTGGTGTCGATCATATTTTCCCAGTCTTCAACGTTGGCGCGATGCGCCGGCTCGATGCCGAGCGCCAGTCCGGCGTTATTAATCAGCACGTCGATATTGCGCCACTCGGCGGGCAGAGAGGCGACCGCCTCCTCAATGGCGGCGCGGTTGCGCACGTCAAGCTGTACGGTATAGAGGTTTTCGCCCAGTTCCTCTTTCAGCTCCTGTAAACGCTCAGCGCGGCGTCCGCTGGCAATAACTTTATGACCTGTTTCAATGAATCGGCGGGTGATACTTTGACCAAAACCGGCGGTCGCGCCGGTAACAAAAATAATCATCTCACTGTTCCTTAAACAATTGCAGGTTTAATAGTCCCTTGATATTAAGAGCAAATCTTCAAACAAAAAAGGTTTGCGGGCCAAAACGCCCTAATTAAGAAAGCTGCGGCAGGTATTTAAGGGCGGAGGGCGATGGTCTGATCGACTGCCAAAGGGGGTGTTAATGGCCAGATGGAAACGCCTTTTCTCCGGGATCTGGTTATTAGCGCCTGGAGCATTGCTCATAACCACAGAAAATTTTCTGGAAGATATGCTAAAACAGCCTTCAATCGCAGCGGTGTAACCATCTCAGGGAGCCATACGCTTTCTGCGTGTGATCGGATGGGGATAAGATCCGCGGAGCGGCAGAGAGGGGCTAATGTGAACTGCCTAATCGCGACAGCCCTTAGTTCTGATGAGCCTGTAGAGAGAGAAATAGCATTCATCACAAAAAGAAGAATCCACAGAGAAAAGGCGTTGTATAACCGTTCGGCGAGCGCCGCAATATAAACAAAGACGAGATGGCAATATTTTCATGGAAAGTCTCTTAATAATTCAACCGACGGCTTGCAATATCAGACTCTGCCGGGCGGTGTTTTAGTGATGCTGGCACGTTCAATAAAGGAATTATATAGGGCTTAAAAGAAACCCAAAGTAAACAGAAAGGCATGAAAAGCATTTTTCATTGAGATATATCATGTTCATTTTGTTTTGTTAGCCAGGCTGGATCTTTCTTGTGCTTGATTTCACTGCTGTTTTATCAAGCGGAATTTTACAGGTTAGAAATTCTCGAATTTTTAGATAGTTTTCCAGGGGGATTTTGCAGGTAAGTTATTAATTTAGGTAAATATTTAAATCACTATTACTCCATGGCAAATGAAACTTATCCTGAGATCTCAATTACAAGGAGATCTTATGGAAAGTAAATGTGTAAAAGATGCAATTCACATTTGTCGCCTGATGTTTGGCCAGGCGGTGCTGGAGCTGCTTCAGGATAATCAGTTTGTAACGAACACCGCTATTGAAGAGAAAGTAAAGAAAATGCTGCCTGACCGAAAACCAGAACTGGTTTATAAAATTGCCATGGAGTTGCTTAAACATGATATTCATTGATGCCCTTCATTTTTAAGTAAAAAAATCCCGGCAGAAAACCTGCCGGGCTATGCCCTGGTGAGGCGTGTGTAATCAGTGTGTTTACTTTTCGCGCCGCTTATTGCGAACGCTGGTAAAGTTCTCTCCCTTGATAAAGGTATTGCTAAAGTATAGTTGCAGGTAAAATGGTAATTAATGAAGCATAAAAGGAGTAATTATCTGCGGCTGTATCTTTGGGGCTATAAAATAGAGATCTTATATGCAGGCACTATTATTTCGGTAAAGGTCATTTTTCGATGAGGTTATCAATACGCCTGCCGATACGGAGAGAAAGTGGAGTAGCCGCATTACCAGGTAGTAAGTTTCTGTTTAGCGCCATCTGCTTAATCCTTAAGTCAGTGTAAAGGGTGTTAACCGTTCGCCAGGCAATATGTAAAGAAATTGCCTGAGGGAGGGCAGAACGGTTAACCGCTTTTATATTAGAGAATTTGTATATTAAGTAAATGTTTGCGGCTCACGGATTGCGTCTCATTTGGCTATGAATGTGATTTGATACAATCTGAGTATAATGGCGCAAAATTTTTACTCTCTGTTTTGAAAGCATTAATTCTGGCACGCAAGTACCCAATTCACAGGTCTCCTTTAATATCATCAGGGGCATGAATGCGGATAAAAACATAGCGCCGTTCAATCTGGTGCGCTTCTGCCAGCAACTTTTTGTTATCCGCTAAAGCAGTGCCACCAGACCAAAGGAAAGAATTTGATCAGCCAGAACCCATTGAGTTAGCGGGTATTGCGGTTATTATCATGGGCCTGCTGCTGTTGACCTTTACCTGAAGGAACATCTGTGACTGATATTACTATTTACCACAATCCGGCCTGCGGGACGTCCCGCAACGCGCTGGCGCTTATCCGCAACAGCGGCGTTGAGCCATCAGTTATTCTGTATCTGGAAACGCCACCGACGCGTGACCAGTTAAAAAAACTGATTGAGGATATGGGCATAAGCGTGCGGGAACTGCTGCGTAAAAATACTGACCCTTATGAGCAGCTGGGGCTGGCAGAAAACCGGTTCAGCGATGACGAACTGCTCGATGCCATGCTGGCTTATCCCATTCTTATTAATCGACCTGTGGTGGTTACGCCGCTCGGTACGAAACTCTGCCGTCCGTCTGAAGCGGTTCTGGATATTCTGCCTGACCCGCAGCAGGGAGCCTTTACCAAAGAGGAAGGCGAAGTGGTGATTAATGCGCAAGGTAAACGCGTCTGCCTCTGATTTTGTGCTGACAGCGGTGGCTGTTGCCGCTCTGATAAACCTGCCATTCGTGAGGCGTGCGGTTATGGGCATCTCAACACCCCGTTGAAATCGCTTATACTCTCCCTCCCTTACTGTGCAGGAATCGTCACTTGACCATTGAAACTCAACGGCTGGCTAATGAACTGCGCCAGGTTATCAGCGCTTTTGTGCGCAAGGCGCGCGTGGCAACCGCCACCGTACGAACTTCACAGCATGAAACCCTGGATCTGCTTGATACGCATCAGGCGCTCTCTATCGCGGAGCTTGCCCGACTGCGCGGTGTTAAACATCAAAGTATGCGTCTGGTCATTAATGAGCTGGAGCAGCAAGGTCTGGTACAGCGGCAAAAAAGCCCGCAAGACGCGCGGGCGCAGCTGATCGTGCTTAGTGAAAGCGCTCGCGCATCGCTGGCAGACGCGCGGGCACAACGTAGCGAGTGGATAGCAAAGCAGATTGCCGACAAGTTTGATGCTGCTGCACGTGAGGATCTCCAGAAAGGCCTGGCGGCGCTGCGTAAACTGCTTTAACCCTGCTTGAGCTGGTTTACCACTTGCGCGAGCGTATTTAATCCCCAGTGCTCGACGTACTGCCCATTCTCAATGCGAACCATATCCATTACCGCAATGGTTAGCTTTTTGCCGGTGGGCGCCACGCCCAGCAGCTCTCCGTTGTGCACGCCTGTTATCGTTTTACGTGTAGTAACCCAGTCGCGTTCGGCAATCTGATCTTCGATGCTGACCTGCAAATCTGTCAGCGCGGGAAAGAGGATCTGATTAAAGGTACGCCACAGACTTTCACGATCGTTGGCTGTACCCGCTGGGGCAGATCGATTAATGAAACGGGGCGCAACCAAATCCTCAAACGCCTGACGATTGCCTTCGGCAATCACCTGCTGGTTAAAGCGCTGCACAACGATTTTGTTCTCTTCAGACATACCAGACTCCGCAATATATACAGTTAAACTGTATATAATTAAGCAGTACGGAGCTTTAACGCGATAGGTAAGTTGTGCGGTGGGGTGAGAAGAGCCTAAACGGCCGCGCTATTCACTATCCAGCGCATAGTTATTTCAGTTAACTCTTTCCCTGAATACTGCCCCGCAAGGCTCTTTCCGCCGCGCCGCCATCTCGTCTCTGGCCGCCGAGACGACACGCCTCACATCAGTCAAAGCAATCACACTAATCGCTGAAGCTATGGCCGCGTTAGTCGATAACCCAGGTACAGCTCATCTCTGAAGATGAGTATGAATCATGAGTTCTGATTGCGAACGGACCTGCTTTTAGCCCTCCCTTTTTTCTACACCAGCACACGCACTCCTTTTAATTGCAGAGGAAACAATAATATGTCTGCCATCAAGACAATAAGTCAGCTCTTTACAGGTTCCCGCATTACAGGTGCGTCTCAGCCTACGGACGGCATTTTCAACTGCGGAAATCTGCCCGCTTCTCTCTCTGCAGCAGGCCTCAGCAATCGCGCTGCGGGCATTTTGTTGACGTTCGTACCGCCCGAGGCGGATTTTCAGAAGGTCAGCCAGGCATGGCAACGTTTTACCTCGGCGGATTTAACCGTCGTTACGCTCTCCTCTAACGGCGCACTCAGCGCCAGCGGCAGGCAGACAACATACTGCAAAGGGGATGGACAGGAGGGTAGCTGGCTCTGGTTGCCCCGTACTCTGATTGCGCAACATGAGACGCATATTGTCGATCTGCATCTGCAAGACACCCACACCGCGACCGATCACATCAGCGCCATTGAGCGGGAGCTGGCAGCCCTGAAAGTGCGTATGCCGCTCTCTGCTGACCGCACCTTCGCCATGATCTACTGCGACGGACTTTCAGCATCGGAAGGCTTTTTGATGCAGGCCTGGTATAACAGCGGTCGTTTTCCCTGCCTGGCCATTGGCGGTTCTGCGGGTGGGCGCGTGTCCTTTGACGGCACCTGGATCGGCGTAGGCGGCCGCGTGTTGCAGGGGAAAGCGGTAATCGTTTTCTGCCAGATGGCAGCAGGCAAATCATTTTCCCCCTTTAAGAGCCAAAACTTCGAGCCGCTTAACAAAAGCTGGTTAATTGCGGAAGCCGATCCGGTTACGCGCACCCTGACCTCGGTGTTTAATGAGCAGGGGCAGCAGCAGCCTTTTATCCGCGCGCTGACAGAGCACCTTAACTGCAACGAAACGCAGCTTAATGAGCGACTGAAAGGCCTGACTTTTGCGGTAAAGGTAGGCGAGGCGTTTTTTATTCGTTCCGTGGCGAAGATAGACAGCCAGAACGTGCATTTTTTCTGCGATCTGGAGTTTGGCGATCGGCTCTTTTTAATGCGGGAGACCGACTTCAAACAGGCGACGCTCCGTGACTGGCAGGCGTTTACACAGCGCCACGGTAAACCCGCGGCAATCCTGATGAATGACTGCATACTTCGTCGCGTGGGCAATGCCGACAAGCTGCATGACGCCCACTTTTTTAAAGGCATTCCCGCGGCCGGCTTCTCCAGCTTCGGTGAAATACTTGGCGTGCCGATTAACCAGACGCTCTCTGCGCTGGTGTTTTTTAATCACGATGTCAACGCGATGGCACAGTTTCCCGTGGAGTATGCCAGCTATGCCGCGCATTACGCTCAGCGTGCGCTGCGTCGCTGGGAGGCACTGAACAGAGTCCAGTCGCGCGTGCTGGCTCGCGTCGTGAATTATCAGCAGGAGCTGGCTCCTATTGTTCAGGCGCTGCCGGTGCTGGAAGCGGCAACGCAGAGCCAGAGTGAGGCGCTGGTGATGGCCGAAAGCAGTATCCGCGCCATCAGCGATATCGCGAAAGAGAGCCAGCAGGCGCAGAGCCGTTTAGGCGAGGGGCTGGACGATCTGGAAGAGATCTCAAACGGCATCAACGTCATCACGCTTGGCATCAGCAATATCGCTTTCCAGACCAATATTCTGGCGCTCAACGCGGCAGTTGAAGCAGCGCGGGCGGGCGAGGCGGGCAGGGGATTTGCCGTTGTGGCGGGGGAAGTGCGCCGTCTGGCTCACTCCTCTAAAGAGCAGGCGGAAGCCACGGCGAGCAACATCAACGATGCGGTCAGCACCATTTCGCGTATTCGCGACGTGGCGACCGGTACGGTACAAACCGCTACGGATATGGCGGAGCGCAGTATTCACGCGGCCGATAAGATTGCTGAGATGAGTCATCAGACGCGGCATGAGCGGGCAGATATAACAAAACAGCTGAACAGCCTGCGCACGCTGACGGCTGGCATGGATGCCATGCAGGAAGCGGTGGCCGAACTGAAAGTGCTGCAAACTCTCTCAACAGGCCGTTAAGGCCTGTCCGGCGCGACCCGCTCAGGCGCGCCGTTCCTGGTAGTAAAGCATCCCGGTGACTCACTGTGTCATCGGGATTTTTTTAGCTAACGCCACGCAGTGACAAAGCGCGTTCATCCTGTACAACGAGTCTGCTGCGCTGTTTCAGCGCGCGCTGCACCAGCGGTGTGCGCTGCTCCTTTGTTACCCTTTTTCCCTGCTGACGCCTTTCAGGCAGGCAACCGGTTGCGCATACGATACCGTTTTTCCGACCGACGCATTAAGGCTTCATTTACATAACGTATTGATATTCTATATTTTCTGGCATGCGGGTTGCAGTTTATCGCTTACTGTCCGACTGTTAATTGCGCCAGCGAGCGCGGAATCAAGGAGCCTTTATGCCGTTAACCTCTACTGCCATTCGCGCCAGCTTTTTCGATTTTAACGATATTGCGCACGAGCCTGAGGAGATTATGGCGCAGGCGCGCTATATCGAAGATGGCGTGCTGCTGCTGGAGGCGGGGCGTATCGTCGGGCTGCACGCCTGGGAGACGCTGCCGCATCTGCCGGGCAGCCTGATCGATCTGCGCGGCAGCCTGATTGTGCCGGGCTTTGTCGATACGCATATCCACTATCCGCAAACGGAGATGATTGGCGCTTATGGCGAACAGCTGCTGACGTGGCTGAACCAGTATACGTTTCCGGTGGAAAGCCAGTATCACTGTGTGGAGCACGCCGCCGCCATGTCCGCCTTTTTCCTGCAACAGCTGCTGGCAAACGGCACCACCAGCGCGCTGGTATTCGGCACCGTTCATCCACAGTCAGTCGAGGCGCTGTTCAGTGCGGCGGAAGCGATCGATATGCGGCTGATTGCGGGAAAGGTCATGATGGATCGCAACGCGCCGGAGGAGCTGCTGGAAACGCCGGAGCAGAGCTATGCCGAGACGCGGGCGCTGATTGAGCGCTGGCATGGACGCGGACGGCTCAGCTACGCGCTGACGCCGCGCTTTGCGCCTACCTCAACGCCGGCGCTGCTGAAAAAGGTGCAGCAGCTGCGCCAGGAGTTCCCCGATGTCTGGCTGCATACGCACCTCAGTGAAAACCCGCAGGAGGTCGCCTGGGTGAAATCGTTGTTTCCGCAGTACGAGGGCTATCTCGACGTTTATCATCGCCACCAGCTGACCGGACGACGCAGTATGTTCGCGCACTGCCTGCATCTGGAGGAGAGCGAGTGGCAGTGCCTGCACGAGACCGACTCCGCCATCGCCTTTTGCCCGACATCAAACCTGTTTCTCGGCAGCGGGCTGTTCAACCTGAAGCGCAGCTGGCAGCAGAGGGTCAAAATTGGCATCGGTACGGACATTGGCGCCGGCACCACCTTTAATATGCTTAAGACGCTGGGGGAAGCCTACAAGGTGGGGCAGCTACAGCAGTATCGGCTGAGCGCCGCGGAAGCCTTCTACCACGCCACGCTCGGCGGCGCGCACGCGCTCGATCAGCATGACAAAACAGGGAATTTCGCGCCGGGCAAAGAGGCGGATTTCGTGGTGCTGGATCGGGCCGTTTCACCGCTGCAGCAACTGCGCATGGGCAACAGCAAGGATATCTGGGAGCAGCTTTTCGTGCTGATGACGCTGGGCGACGATCGTAATATCGCCGAGACCTGGATAAAAGGACGCGCGGTATGGCGGCGCGACGACGCTAAGAGGCAGAGCTGAGTTGTTCCGGGCGCGGCAACCTGCCAGGATAATCTTTTGTACGGTAATCAGGAGCGAGGCATGAACGTCAGACAAAATCCGTTTTTTCAGGTGAGCACGTTACCTTACCAGGCGCCACCGTTTGACCAGATTCAGGAAGAGGATTTTCTGCCCGCGCTTCAGGCGGGTATCGAGGAGAAGCGTAAAGAGGTTGAGGCGATTGCGCAAAATCCCGAGGCGCCTACCTTCGCCAACACCTTCGAGGCGCTGGAGCGCAGCGGACAGCTGCTCGAACGCGTTAATCTGGTCTTTGGCGCGATGACCTCCGCCAATACCAGCGATTACCTGCAGCAGATCGATGAAGAGATTGCGCCGCAGCTGACCGCGCTGAACGATGAGATTGTCCTGAACAGCGCGCTGTTCGCGCGTCTTGACGCTGTTTATCAGCAGCGTCAGTCGCTGGCGCTCGATCCTGAGTCGCTGCGGCTGGTGGAAGTGACCTGGCAGCACTATCAGCTGTCCGGCGCCAGCCTGGACGAAGAGGCTAAACAGAAGCTCAAGGCGCTGAACCAGCAGGCGGCGCGCCTCAGCACGCGCCTCACCAATAAACTGCTGGCCGCCACCAAAGCGGGCGGGCTGGTGGTACAGAGCGCCGACGCGCTTGATGGCCTGAGCCCGGCGGATCTCGCAGTGGCGCAGGCGGCGGCGAAAGCACGCGGGCTGGAGAATGCCTGGCTGCTGGTGCTGCAGAACACCACTCAGCAACCGGCACTGCAGGCGCTGCGTTCACGAGCGACGCGGCAGGCGCTTTTTTCCGCCTCGTCCGGCCGCAGCGAAAAGGGCGATGAGAATGATACCCGCGCGCTGGTGCTGGAGCTGGCGCAGCTGCGCGCGCAACAGGCGCAGCTGCTGGGTTTCGCCAGCTTTGCCGAATGGCAGCTGAAAGATCAGATGGCAAAAACCCCGGACGCGGCGTTCGCCTTTATGCGCCATATCGTTCCGGCCGCCCGCGGGCGCGCCGAACGCGAAGCGGCCGCCATTCAGCAGACCATTGACCAGCAGCAGGGCGATTTTACCCTGGCCGCCTGGGACTGGAACTTCTACGCCGAGCAGGTGCGTAAAGCGCAGTACGATCTGGATGAGAGTCAGATTCGGCCCTATTTCGAGCTGAACACCGTACTGGAGAAAGGGGTGTTCTGGGCTGCCAGCCAGCTCTACGGCATTCGCTTCACCGAGCGTCACGATCTGCCGGTCTACCACCCTGACGTGCGCGTATATGAGATTTTCGATGTGGACGATGCGCCGCTGGCGCTGTTCTATACCGACTACTTTAAGCGCGATAACAAAGGCGGCGGCGCGTGGATGAGCAACTTCGTCAACCAGTCCAGGCTGCTCGCGACGCGTCCGGTCATCTATAACGTCTGCAACTACACCCGACCACCGGAAGGCGAACCGGCGTTGCTCAGCTGGGATGAGGTCGTGACGATGTTCCATGAGTTTGGCCATACGCTGCATGGGCTGTTCGCCACCCAGCGCTATCCCAGCCTCTCCGGCACCGCTACGCCGCGCGATTTCGTTGAGTTTCCTTCTCAGTTTAACGAACACTGGGCAAGCGAGCCGCTGGTCTTCCTGAACTATGCCCGCCACTATCAGAGCGGTGAGGCCATGCCGGAAGCGCTGCATCAGAAAATCGTACGCGCCAGCCGCTTTAATAAAGGCTATGACATGAGCGAACTGCTGGCCGCCGCGCTGCTGGATCTGCACTGGCACAGCATCCGCGTTGGCGAGGCACCGCAGTCGGTAGAGGGCTTTGAGCAGCAGGCGTTGCAGAGCGATAACCTGGCGCTGGCCGCTGTACCGCCGCGCTATCGCTCCAGCTATTTCCAGCATATCTGGGGTGGCGGCTACGCGGCCGGTTATTACGCCTATATCTGGACGCAGATGCTGGCGGACGACGGCTATCAGTGGTTTGTGGAGAACGGCGGGCTGTCGCGCGAGAACGGCGACCGCTTCCGCCAGATGATCCTGTCGCGCGGCAACAGCAGCGACCTGAAGCAGCTCTATGAGAACTGGCGCGGCGGTGAGCCGCAGCTTGAGCCGATGCTGAAAAATCGCGGTCTGGCGGATTAACCATGAGCGGGCGCAGTGCCCGCTTTTTTATCCCAGCGGGCCGCCCTCGATGGTTTCGCACATACCCGCCAGCACCCGCTCGCCGGTTTCCTGCCGCAGTTCCTGATACCAGGCCGCGGTCGCCTGCTGATCCTTGCCATGGGTTATGTCGCAGCGTTTGCGCGCTTTCAGCACCAGATCGCGGGTGCGGCTGACGCGTCTCGCCTCATAGCGCAGCAAGGCGTCCTCAATGCCCAGCGAGTGGGCGGCGAGAGAGGAGGCCAGCACCAGCGCGTCTTCCATCGCCGCGCAGCCGCCCTGACCAATATCGGGCGTCGTGCTGTGCGCCGCATCGCCCAGCAGCGCGATGCGTCCGTTGACGAAACGGCTGAACGGCTCGATATCATGGATCTCAACGCGGTTGGTGGTCGCGGGATCAATAGCCTCAATCAGTCGCTGCACAGGCTGCGCCCAGCCGTGGAAGTAACGGCGTAAATCCGCTTTGAGCGTGCTGCGATCCTCCGCCAGCCCCTTCGGTAAGGGCACGTCAAAGAAGAAATAGAAGCGGTTGCCGCTGACCGGCATTAACGAGACGCGCTTGCCTTCGCCGACGAAAGTCGTCCACTGGTCGTCGGGCGCCAGCGACGCATCGATCTCCACCAGCCCGTTCCAGTTCACATAGCCGGCATAGCGGCGTTCGACTGTTTCGCCCAGCACGCTATGACGGATAACTGAATGCGTGCCGTCGGCGGCGACCAGCAGATCGCCGTGTGCCAGCGTGCCATCTTCAAAGGTGGCGGTAACACCGTTGCTGTGCTGGGTGACCTGCGTCACGCGTTTGCCAAAGCTGACGCGTTCGCGGCCATAGCTCTCTATCAGCATCGCCTGAAGTTCGGCGCGCGCTACCGGAGAGGGATATTCGCCGACCTGGCGTACCAGCGGCTCCATACTGAAACGCGTCAGGGTCGTGCCGCTGGCGAAATCCTGGTAGGCCATATAGGCCATATTTCCGCTCAGCGCGCGCAGCTGCGCTTTCAGACCCAGCGCATTAAGGCATTTCACGCCGTTCGGCCAGACAGAGATGGCCGCGCCGACCGGCTTCATCTCCTTTACGGCTTCAAAAACGGCGGTTTCGATGCCCACTTTTTCCAGCGCGATAGCCGCGCACATTCCGCCAATACCGGCGCCAGTGATAATCGCTTTCATACCTTCCTCCTTGTTGATGCTGTAAAAGCTGCAACTTTTGTACCAACACGACAGGGGCGTATAGCGGGGCGATAGCAGAAATAAGGAAGGGTGGACGCGCCAGTAACGGGCAGAGAGGCCAGTAAAATGCCTTATCCTGGTGCGTAATGATATAGATGAATCTTTCGTTTCATACAGCAGCTGTAACCAGCAGAGGCTTTTGTATTCCGCGCACAGACATTTGCCCGTTCGCCAGCCATACTTAGCCGGTGTCGAACCCAGGGAGAGTAAAGATGAAAACTCGTTACATCATACTGATGCTGAGCGCCTTGCTGCTGGGGCAGAGCGCCGTTGCGCAACCGACCGCCTCTCAGGCGTTGTTTACGCCACGCGCGCCTGTTGTTCAGCTGACGCCTGTTGCGGCTAAATGCGATCTCGCCAGCTGCCAGCAGAACTGCTACGTAGAGCGCTCACACTGCAATACGCGCGGAAACGGCTCCTGTAGCAGCGAAGCGCAAATTTGCGTGCAGAACTGCGCCAGCCAGTGCAGATAAGGCATAAACGGCAAATCCTGCGGTTTGCCGTTTATTGATTCAGGTCAAACCATCCTGTCGCCGTTTCCCTGTCCGGCCTGCCATCACCTAAAATAGTCATTTTTCTGTCACCTGAACCGGCTTTACTGCCGGGCAGTCTCTGGGCGTTTTTAGGAATGTTATGTCTTACGTTTATCTGTTTATCGCTATAGTGGCGGAAGTGATCGCAACCAGCTGTCTGAAAGCTTCCGAATCTTTTACCCGCCTGTGGCCCGCGGTGGCAACGGTGACAGGATATGCCATCGCATTCTATTTCCTGACGCTGGTGCTGCGCACCATGCCGACCGGTATCGCCTACGCCATCTGGTCGGGCGTCGGGATTGTGCTGATTTCCGTGGTTGGCTGGGTGGTGTTCAAACAGAAGCTGGACCTGCCTGCCATTCTGGGCCTTGGATTGATTATTGCCGGGGTGCTGGTGGTAAACCTTTTTTCCAAAACGGTCGGGCATTAAGGTACCTTATTTCACTTTCATCGACGGGAGAAGAACGTGAAAAAACAGCTCACCGAGGCGGATATTCACGAGGTGCAGACCCTTTATCATAACCCTTGGTTTAGCGTGCAGAAGGCGAGTATTGCGCTTAGCGAACAGGAGCGTCGTGATTTCTATGCCGTCCATCATGAACGTCCAGCGGTAGGTATTGTGGCGATGCAGCAGGATAAGATCCTGCTGATCAAACAGTATCGTTATCTGATCGACCGCGTGGTCTGGGCGATTCCTTCCGGCGGCGTTGATGTTGATGAAACGCCCTTATGCGCCGCTCGCCGCGAGCTGCTTGAAGAGAGCGGCTATCGCGCGAAAAGCATCCGTGAGCTTATTCGTTACAACCCCTCCTACGGAAGCAGCGATCAGCTGTTTATTACCCATCTTGCCACCGATCTTGAATATGTCGGCATGGATGAGGATCAGGATGAAGTGATGGATACCGGCTGGTTTACCCGTGAGGAGATCCGGCAGCTCATCGCCAGCGGCGAAATGCCAGACGGCCTCTCGCTGGTACCGCTGCTCTTGCTGCTGGCGGATCCTTCTCGCTGAAAGGGCGTCGCGCTACTGCGCTGCGTGATACTCGGTTATCAGGATCTTAACCAGCTCTGCCGCGGCCATTTCCCGCGCCAGCACTGCGCCCTGGCCCGCCCACTGCGCGCCAAAGCCGTGTTCGCCCTGAGCCGCGGCCGCGGCGGCCAGATCTTTGCCCAGCGAGTAGGCCAGCGGATAATCCGGGATCGCCTCGCGAGGGATACCGCGCGTATAGCGGCAAAAGGCGTTGCTGAGACAGCGCGCCGGTCGCCCGGAAATCGCGGCGGTCATTTCGGTCCCGGCGGCTGCGTGGTTTTTTAACGCCGCGCGATAAGCGGCATTAGCGGCTGATTCCGGGCAGAGCACAAAGGCCGTTCCCAGCTGCACGCCCGTTGCGCCCAGCTTCATCATGGCGGCGATGGCGTTGCCGTCCATAATGCCGCCTGCGGCGATAACGGGAAGGTCGCACGACCTGACTATCGCCTGCACCAGCGTCATGGTGCTCAT
>NZ_DJDN01000055.1:0-2315 GCF_002431095.1 Pantoea sp. UBA5923
AATATGCTCGCATTCCACCTGAGCATAGATCAAACCGCGATCGCGAATCTCATAGGGATCGTCTGGATCGATCTGCAACAGCACCTGGCTCACGCCCAGCGCCAGCTCCATCTGCTTCTCCTCCATCAGCGCCGCTTTCATGGTGTCGAGCATCTTGCGCATCACGCTAATGGTCTTCGCCTCTTCCAGATCGTCGTCGTAGAGCTTCGCCGTGGGGCTGATATTGCCTTTCAGCCAGACTTCCAGCGTATGGGTATCCAGCGTCTCGCCGTTGAAGGGATTGATCAGCCACATATCGCCGTCAATCCAGTCGGCGCGCAAAATCAGCTGAGTGGGGAAAATAACCGGCATCAGCGGAATCTCCAGCGCCTGCGCGATATGCAGCAGGATCACGCCCAGCGATACCGCCGTTCCCTGGCGCGTCTTCAGCACTTTATCCAGCCACAGCGCGTCGGAAAGGTTATAGATGCCGCTGGCGCCGCCGAAGCCCCACTGTCGATAGAAAAGCTCCAGCAGCTTCTCTAGCTGCATATCGGCGTCCTGTTCGCTGCTTACATAGCGGCGGGCTTCCGCCACCAGCGCGGCCAGCTGCTCCTGTACGGAGGAGGCGGGAAAATCGGCGCGAATCGCTCGGGTCGCGCCAATCACCGCTTCACACAGCGGCGTCTGGCTAAAATCTAATTGTTCTGCGGAGGTCATACTATCCCCAATAATGGCATTTTGGTCACCGCCAGCTTAATCACTGTCACCAGCGCGACCAGCGCGACCAGGAAAGCGATCCAGCGCGTGCGGCTGGTGCGCGGGCGACGGCTTAATGCCACGGAACCTAAGGCGATGTAGATAATAACGCCTAAAAGCTTCTCCGTCAGCCAGCTTCCTTGCGGCGAGAAGGGGTAAAAGTGCGTAATGACCACCAGCAGCACGCCGGTAAGCAGTAAAAAGGTATCGTTAACGTGTGGCGTAATGCGCACCCAGCGGCGCTGTAGCAGCGCCGAACCGCTGCGCAGCCAGTAAAAACGCACGATAAAAAGCGCAATGCTGATAAATACCGTCAGCAGATGCAGTTGTTTAATCAGAGGATAGTAAGCGGCCATGGTACGTCCTTTTTAAGATGGAATGTGACCGAGCGTGACGCGCGGATTGCCGCCGTAGTCATTCACGGTCTCGACCTGAAGAAAACCTTGCTGCTGCATCAGCGCGCGCACCGCCGCATCCTGCTGCCAGCCATGCTCCAGCAGCAGCCAGCCGCCAGGCGCAAGCCACTGCGGCGCCTGCGCGATCAGCAGGCGCAGATCCGCCAGCCCGGCTTCATCGGCCACCAGCGCGCTGCGCGGTTCAAAACGCACGTCGCCCTGCGAGAGATGACGATCGCACGCGTCGATATAGGGAGGATTACTGACGATAAGGTCAAACCGCGCGGCGGGCAGCGCGTCGAACCAGTGGCTCAGCATGAATTCAGCGTTGGCTATCGCCAGCCGCTCGGCGTTGCTTTGCGCCAGCGTTACGGCCGCCTCAATGCGATCGACGCCCAGCACCTGACAGTCAGGACGCTCGCTCGCCAGCGCCAGCGCGATTGCGCCAGTGCCGGTGCCGAGGTCGAGGATGCGCGACGGCGCGGCAGGCAGACGCGCCAGCGCCTGTTCTACCAGCACCTCGGTATCGGGACGCGGGATTAGGGTTGCGTCGGAGACGCGCAGCGGCAGCGACCAGAACTCGCGCTCGCCGACCAGATGCGCCACCGGCTCGCCCCGCACGCGCCGCGCCAGCAGCGCGTCGAGGCGCGCAAGCTGCTCTGGCAGCAGCGCGGTCTCATCAAACGCCACCAGCCAGCTGCGCGACTTACCGGTGACGAAACCGAGCAGGATCTCCGCGTCGCGCTTCGGGCTGTCGCCGCCCTGCAGAGCGACGACAGCCTGTTTCATCCAGCCTTTAAAATCCATTACTCCTGACCAGCCAGCGCGGCCAGCTGATCGGCCTGATGCTCCTGCACGATCGGCTCAATCAGGTTATCCAGCTTGCCTTCCATGGTCTCGTCGAGGCGGTAGATGGTCAGGTTGATACGGTGATCGGTGACGCGCCCCTGCGGGAAATTGTAGGTGCGGATACGATCGGAACGGTCACCGCTGCCCAGCAGGTTGCGGCGCGTGCTCGCCTCCGCCTCGTGGCGCTTCGCCATCTCCGCGGCGTGAATGCGCGCGCCCAGCACCGCCAGCGCTTTGGCTTTGTTTTTGTGCTGGGAACGCTCATCCTGACACTCCACCACGATGCCTGTTGGCAAGTGGGTGATACGGATAGCGGAGTCGGTGGTGTTAACG
>NZ_DJDN01000055.1:2426-20101 GCF_002431095.1 Pantoea sp. UBA5923
AACGTGCTGACCGCCCGCGCCCGATGAGCGGAAGGTATCGATTTTCAGATCGGACGGATTGATATCCGGCAGCTCCGCTTCCGGCACTTCCGGCATCACCGCAACGGTACAGGCGGAAGTATGGATACGTCCCTGGGATTCGGTTTCCGGCACGCGCTGCACGCGGTGACCGCCCGATTCGAACTTCAGACGGCCATAGGCACCTTCGCCAGTCACGCGCGCGATTACCTCTTTATAACCGCCGTGTTCGCCCTCGTTGGCGCTGACGATCTCCACGCGCCAGCGGCGGGCTTCGGCGTAGCGGCTGTACATGCGGAAGAGATCGCCGGCGAAGATCGCCGCCTCGTCGCCGCCGGTGCCGGCGCGCACTTCGATAAAGCAGGCGCGTTCGTCATCAGGGTCTTTCGGCAGCAGCAGGACCTGCAGCTGCTGCTCAAGCCGCTCGCTCTCTTCGCGCGCCTGCTGCAGCTCTTCCTGCGCCATATCGCGCATTTCCGCATCATCCAGCATCATCTGGGCGGTTTCGATATCTTCCTGCGTCTGCTGCCACGCGCGGAAACATTGGGTAACGTCGGTTAGCTGGGCATATTCACGCGAAAGCGCGCGGAAGCGGTCCTGATCGGCGATTACGCTGGCATCGCCCAGCATCGCTTCCACTTCTTCGTGGCGCTCCTGCAGCGCTTCCAGTTTGGCAACAATAGAGGTTTTCATGTCGTGATGGGATTCTCGTCACAGAGGGCAACAGCCCGGGAGTCTACTCGAGACCGAGGCTGTCGCGAAGCAATTGCAGGCGTTCAGTGTCGCCGTCGCGGGCGGCCTGCTGCAGAGATTTGGTTGGTGCGTGAATTAAACGGTTGGTCAGCTTATGCGCCAGCTCCTGCAACACTTTTTGCGGATCTGCGCCCTGTTGCAGCGCGGCCAGCGCGCGAGATTCAAGATCGGCGCGCACGCTTTCCGCCTGAGAGCGGTATTCGCGAATTGTCTCTACCGCGCTCTGGGCGCGCAGCCAGGACATAAATTCGCCGCTCTCCTGCACCACGATGCTTTCGGCCTGTACGGCGGCGGCTTTGCGCTGCGCCATATTTTGCTCGATGATCGCCTGCAGATCGTCAACGCTGTAGAGATAGGCGTTAGGCAGCTTGCCCACTTCCGGCTCGACGTCGCGCGGCACAGCGATATCCACCAGCAGCATCGGTTTGTTGCGGCGCGCTTTCAGCGCACGCTCCATCATCCCTTTGCCGATAATCGGCAGCGGGCTGGCGGTGGAGGAGATAACGATATCGGCGTCGACCAGGCGCGCATCGATCTCAGCCAGGTCGATGACTTCTGCGCCTACCTCTTCCGCCAGGCGCTCGGCGCGCTCGCGCGTGCGGTTGGCGATAATCAGCTTCTGCACTTTATGCTCGCGCAGATGGCGCGCCACCAGCTCGATGGTTTCACCTGCGCCAACCAGCAGCACATTCACCGTCGACAGGGATTCAAAGATCTGGCGCGCCAGGGTACAGGCGGCGAACGCGACCGACACCGCGCTGGCGCCGATTTCCGTCTCGGTGCGCACCCGTTTGGCGACCGAGAAGGTTTTCTGAAACATGCGCTCCAGTTCGCTGCTCAGCGCATGGCCACGCTGCGAATCGGCGAAGGCTTTTTTCACCTGGCCGAGGATTTGCGGTTCGCCCAGCACCAGCGAGTCAAGGCCGCTCGCTACGCGCATTAGATGGCTTACCGCCGCATTGTCCTGATGCCAGTAAAGACTTTGACGCACGTCCTCTTCATTGAGATGGTGATAATCACACAGCCAGCGCACCAGGCGCTCCTGCAGATCCGCCTGCTGTTCTACGCTAAGGTAGAGTTCAGTGCGGTTACAGGTAGAGAGAACGACGCCGCTCTGCACCATTGGCTGGGAAAGCAGGCTGTCGAGCGCCTGTTCCAGCACGTCCGGCCCGAACGCGACGCGTTCGCGCAGCGCGACAGGTGCAGTTTTATGATTGATTCCGAGAGCGAGCAGCGTCATGGCGATAAAAGTTGGGTTGTCCCAATAATGTCAGGGTTTTGTGAGGCGCATTCTACAAGATGCGGCAGATCATGAAAAGCCATACAAAGGCTATGACTGTAATAAGATTAAACTGATCGTGCGCAATTTTCCTCTAATCGGCATTGACGGTTTATAAGCGGATCGCTAGCGTTATCTGTTACGAATTAAAAACGTGTCCGAGGAGATGACCACGTGATGACCTTTTCACCACGCACTATGTTGCGCCTTTTGCCGCTGGCGAGCGCCCTGCTCACCGCCTGTGCCGTTCATCAACCGCAGGGGCCAGGTCCGAGCACCACCGCGCCGCAGTGGCAGCAACATCAGCAGGACGTGGCGAAAGTCACGCACTATCAGACGCGCGGCGCCTTCGCCTATCTTTCTGACAAGCAGAAAGTCTACGCGCGCTTTAACTGGCAGCAGACCGCTCCGGACCGCTATCGCCTGCTGCTGACCAATCCGCTCGGCAGCACCGAGCTGCAGCTTGACGCCCAGGGCGACACCGTGCAGCTGGTGGACAACAAAGGCAAGCGCTATGTCAGCAACGACGCGGAGAAGATGATCGCCCAGCTCACCGGCATGGATATTCCGCTCGCCAACCTGCGCCAGTGGATGATGGGCCTGCCCGGCGACGCCAGCGACTATCAGCTAAACAGCAGCTACCAGCTGAAGAGCCTGAACTACAGCAGCAACGGCCAGAAATGGCAGGTAACCATTCAGGATTACGACAGCAAAACGACCCCGGCGCTGCCGGCGAACCTGGAGCTGCGCGAAGGCGACCAGCGCATCAAGCTGCGTATGGATAGCTGGACGCTGCAATGATCACCTCCTGGCCCGCTCCGGCAAAGCTCAACCTGTTTCTCTATATCACAGGCCGTCGCGCGGACGGCTACCACAATCTGCAAACCCTGTTTCAGTTTCTCGACTACGGCGATACGCTGCATATCACGCCTGACAGCAGCGGACGCGTGACGCTGACCACGCCGGTTGACGGCGTTGCCAATGATGACAACCTCATCATTCGTGCCGCAGCGGCGCTGCGCCAGGCGGCGCAGGCCGGGAACAGACTGCCTGCCGACGCCGGCGCGCAGATAGCCATTGAAAAACGCCTGCCGATGGGCGGCGGACTGGGTGGCGGCTCGTCAAATGCCGCGACGGTGCTGGTGGCGCTTAATTATCTGTGGGATACCGGCCTCTCTTTTGAGGCGCTGGCGGAGCTTGGCGTTCAGCTTGGCGCGGACGTGCCGGTGTTTGTCAGAGGTTTCGCCGCCTTTGCGCAGGGCGTCGGCGAACAGCTTCAGCCTGCCGATCCGGCGGAGAAATGGTATCTGGTGGCGCATCCGGGCGCGAGCATTCCAACCCCATTAGTGTTTAACGATCCGCAGCTTACGCGAGACTCGCCAGTGCGTTCGCTGGCGGCGCTTTTATCTACACCCTTCCACAATGATTGTGAGGCAGTAGTAAGAAAACGTTTTCGCGAGGTTGATGAGCTTGTTTCCTGGCTGCTAGAATACGCGCCGTCGCGCCTGACTGGCACTGGCGCCTGCGTGTTTGCCGAATTTGACACGGAGTCCGCCGCTCGTCAGGTGCTGGAACTCGCCCCGAAATGGGTATGCGGATTTGTTGCGCGAGGCGTTAACGTCTCGCCTCTGCATCGCACCCTTTCCGGGCTGTAAGCGCATGTGTGACAGTGTCACCCTGTTCCAGACGCTGCACTCTGTGCATTAACACACCCGTATGAACATGCGCTGCGGTATGCGCCGGTTACCGTAACGCCGTTCATTCTCTGGACGCAAAGCCTGAGGTTCTTCTCGTGCCTGATATGAAGCTATTTGCTGGTAACGCCACCCCGGAACTAGCACAACGTATTGCCAACCGCCTTTACACTAGCCTCGGAGACGCCGCAGTGGGCCGTTTCAGCGATGGCGAAGTGAGTGTACAAATTAATGAAAATGTACGCGGTGGTGATATTTTCATCATCCAGTCCACCTGTGCTCCCACCAATGATAATCTGATGGAACTGGTTGTGATGGTCGACGCGCTGCGTCGAGCTTCTGCTGGTCGTATTACCGCGGTTATTCCTTACTTCGGCTATGCCCGTCAGGACCGCCGCGTGCGTTCCGCGCGCGTGCCAATCACCGCTAAAGTGGTCGCGGATTTCCTTTCCAGCGTTGGCGTCGATCGCGTTCTGACGGTCGATCTTCACGCCGAGCAAATCCAGGGCTTCTTTGACGTCCCGGTTGATAACGTTTTCGGCAGCCCTATTCTGCTGGAAGACATGCTGCAAATTGGTCTGGAAAACCCGATTGTGGTTTCTCCGGACATCGGTGGCGTTGTACGTGCCCGTGCGATCGCTAAACTCCTCAACGATACCGATATGGCTATCATCGATAAACGTCGTCCGCGCGCTAACGTTTCTCAGGTGATGCACATCATCGGCGACGTGGCAGGCCGCGACTGCGTGCTGGTCGATGATATGATCGACACCGGCGGCACGCTGTGCAAAGCGGCGGAAGCGCTGAAAGAGCGCGGCGCGAAACGCGTTTTCGCTTACGCAACGCACCCCATCTTCTCCGGCAACGCGGTTGAGAATCTGCGTAAATCGGTCATCGACCAGGTTATCGTCTGCGACACCATCCCGCTTTCTGAAGAGATGAAATCGCTGCCGAACGTGCGTACCCTGACCCTTTCCGGCATGCTGGCTGAAGCGATCCGTCGTATCAGCAACGAAGAGTCTATCTCGGCGATGTTCGAGCATTAATTCTTTGCTAAATAAAAAACCGGGCCACGCGCCCGGTTTTTTTATGTGCGGTGCAAACCGTTAATGATGCGGCGTGCGGCGACAGCGCTCGTCATAGTGGCGGTGCCAGAAATAGCGGTCTTCGATCTTTTCTCGCCCGCTGACGCGCGCACCTGCCAGCCATAACAGCGCGCCAATAAAGATGCCCAGAATAGCGGCCTGCGCCAGCAGAGCGGGCATCTGGATGCTCGGCAGCTGGTTAAGCACTGAGAAAAAGATGCTGGAAACCATCACGATCAGCCCCACAATCATCATGGCGTTTCCTGCTTTTCGACAATGTTGATGTTTCATAACTCACCTCTGTCCATATGAACAAGCAATTAAAACCGCACGTAATGTTAACCTGCCATAAGTTTAGGCAATGACTGGCCCTGAATTTGCGTCCAGGATCACACAACGTTCACAAACATTGACGAAGCTTTACGCGCAGCAGCTTGATTTCAAAATAAATTAGTTAATCACGCTGCGTAACCAACTATCCCGACGAAGTTTGTTCTCTTTCCTGCCGCGAAGTACACTAACGCCTTTTCCATACCTGAGCAGGATAATCATCGTGAGCAGCATTAAACTGATTGTGGGCCTGGCCAATCCCGGCGCAGAGTACGCCGCGACGCGGCATAACGCGGGCGCCTGGTATCTCGATTTACTGGCGGAGCGCCATAATCAGTCGTTAAAGGAAGAGGCGAAATTTTTCGGCTATACCGCACGCATTAGCCTGGCGGGTGAAGATGTGCGCCTGCTGGTGCCGACAACCTTTATGAACCTCAGCGGCAAAGCCGTGGCGGCAATGGCGACCTTTTTCCGCATTACGCCGGAAGAGATTCTGGTGGCGCACGATGAGCTGGATCTGCCGCCTGGCGTGGCGAAATTCAAGCAGGGCGGCGGGCATGGCGGCCATAACGGCCTGAAAGACATCATCAGCAAACTCGGCAACAACAATAATTTTCATCGCCTGCGTATCGGCATTGGCCATCCAGGCGATCGCAATAAGGTGACCGGCTTTGTGCTGGGCAGGCCGCCCGCCAGCGAGCAGAAGCTGATCGACGATGCTATTGATGAAGCGGCGCGCTGCACCGAAGTGTGGCTGAAAGAGGATCGTCTGAAGGCGATGAACCGGCTGCACGCGTTCAAGGCGAGCTAAACGCCCTGCCCGCGCGATTTCTGTGTATAATGCGCCAACTTTTTTTCGTTTCCGGCAATGCCTGCAAGCAGGCGTTGCACCTCAAGTTAGAAGGGTAATCAACCATGGGATTCAAATGCGGTATCGTGGGCCTGCCGAACGTCGGTAAATCCACCCTGTTCAACGCGCTGACTAAAGCGGGCATCGAAGCGGCTAACTTCCCCTTCTGCACCATTGAGCCCAACACCGGCGTAGTGCCGATGCCGGACCCGCGCCTTGATCAGCTGGCGGAGATCGTCAAACCGCAGCGTCTGGTGCCGACCACCATGGAGTTCGTTGATATCGCGGGCCTGGTAAAAGGCGCGTCGAAAGGCGAAGGCCTGGGCAACCAGTTCCTGACCAATATCCGCGAAACCGAAGCGATCGGCCACGTGGTGCGCTGCTTCGAAAATGAAAACATCATTCACGTCGCGGGCAAAGTGAACCCGGCGGAAGATATCGACGTCATCAATACCGAACTGGCGCTATCCGACCTTGAGACCTGCGAGCGCGCCATTCAGCGCGTGCAGAAGAAAGCCAAAGGCGGCGATAAAGATGCGAAAGTCGAGCTGGCTGCGCTGGAGAAGTGTCTGCCGCACCTGGAAAACGCCGGGATGCTGCGCGCGCTGAAGCTTGATGCCGACGAGAAAGCGGCGATCCGCTACCTCAGCTTCCTGACGCTGAAGCCGACCATGTATATCGCTAACGTCAACGAAGATGGTTTTGAGAACAACCCTTACCTGGATCAGGTACGCGCGATCGCCGAAGCGGAAGGTTCAGTAGTGGTACCGGTTTGCGCGGCGGTGGAATCAGATATCGCCGAGCTGGACGATGAAGAGCGCGACGAGTTTATGGCCGAGCTGGGCCTGGAAGAGCCGGGCCTGAACCGCGTTATCCGCGCCGGTTATGCGCTGCTGAACCTGCAGACCTACTTTACGGCCGGCGTGAAAGAAGTACGCGCCTGGACGATTCCGGTCGGCGCTACCGCGCCGCAGGCGGCGGGCAAGATCCATACCGATTTCGAAAAGGGCTTTATCCGCGCGCAGACCATCGCGTTTGAAGACTTTATCGCTTATAAAGGCGAACAGGGCGCGAAAGAAGCGGGCAAGATGCGTTCAGAAGGGAAAGAGTACATCGTGAAAGATGGCGATGTGATGAACTTCCTGTTCAACGTCTAAGCCTTTTTAATTTACTGCGGTTATCGCCTCTCCTGCGGCGCGATAACGCCTTAAAATCCACGCCAGCGCGCGTGGATTTTTTTATCTGAAATAAAGATTACTGTTTCGCTCTGGCCGAAGCCAGGTCCCCTGCCTTTGCCGACCACCATGTTTACGACGTGATGGGATCGGCGCGCTGGAATATGCAAGGACAGCCCTGAGCGACCATCCGCAGTTCCTCCCTGCCAGACGATACTTGCACCGGTGCTATGTCGGGGTAATAAAGCCTCTTTAGTATGCTGTAACTAAGATAGCAGGCTGCGCCAGGTTAAAAACCTGTGGCAAACCAGCCTGCGCTCCCTGCCCGGCCGCTTTACGCGCCGAATAAAAGCCTTTGCAAAGCCGCAGAGAAAGGGATAATACCCCACCGCTTTCCGACAAAGGACCGACGATGCGCGACACACCGCAGGGCAACCTGACCCGCAAAAAACATATGAAGCTGAGCACGCTCGTCACGCTGATGATCGGTGCGGTGGTGACCTTCGTACTGCTGAGCGTGCATCTGCTCTACTTCTTTCAAATCGGCAACGCCACGCAAAAGCAGCTGGAAGACAAGGCGTTGGCCGTTGCGCGTACGCTGGCAGACGTACCGGCGATTCAGCAGGCGCTTCTCGGATCGCCGAACGCCGACATTATCCAGCCCATCGCTCGCGCGGCGCAGCAGCACAATAATCTGCTGTTCGTGGTGGTGACCAATATGCAGGGCATTCGCTACTCCCATCTTAATCCGGCGCTGATCGGCCAGCATTTTATCGGCGACGATATTAACCCTGCTCTGCAGGGCAAAGAGAACGTCTCAGTTAACCGCGGCTCGCTGGCGGAGGCGCTGCGCGTCTTTACGCCGGTCTATGACGCGCAGCAGCGGCAGATTGGCGTGGTCTCGATAGGCATCTCTCTGGAGGCGGTCAGCGTTCAGATCAACCAGAGCCGCTGGAGCATTATCTGGACCATCCTGATTGGCGCGCTGGCGGGCACGCTGGGCACGCTGGCGCTGGTAAAAACCCTGAAGCGCATACTCTTTGGTCTGGAACCCTGGGAGATCTCGTCGCTGTTTGAACAGCGGCAGGCGATTCTGCACTCGGTCAAAGAGGGGGTTATCGCGGTGGACGCGCATGCGGAGGTATCGCTAATCAACGAGGCGGCGCAGAAGCTGCTGACGGATAACAGCGCCGGCAGCATGGATGACGCCAGCGTTATCCATGCTCAGCTGCAGGAGACGCTGCGCACCGGCCGCGCACGACGCGACGAGGAGCTGAATCTCAACGGCCATGTGCTGTTGAGCAATACCGTACCGGTCTACAGCCAGCAGCGGCTGATCGGCGCGGTCTGCACCTTCAGGGATAAAACCGAAATCACACAGCTTCTGCAGCGCCTGAGCGGCATGGTAAACTACGTTGACGCGCTGCGTGAGCGCTCGCATGAATTTATGAATAAGCTGCACGTCATTCTTGGCCTGCTGCACATGAAAAACTATGCGCAGGTCGAAGCCTATATTTTAAAGACGGCGAACAACTACCAGACTGAGATCGGTTCGCTGCTCGACAAAATTAAGTCGCCGGTGATCGCCGGCTTCCTGCTGAGTAAAATCAACCGCGCGTCGGACAGCGGCCATCGTCTGACGCTGAGCGACGCCAGCTTTTTGCCGGATATCGGCAACGAGCAGCAGATCGCCGTGTTGATTACCGTACTTGGCAACCTTATCGAGAACGCGCTCGACGCGCTCGGCGAGGAAAACAACGGTGATATTCACGTGATGCTGCACTATCAGAACGGCTGGCTGGCCTGTGAAGTCAGCGATGACGGGCCGGGCATCGCGACCGATCAGCTGGATGCTATCTTTGACAAAGGCTTCTCGACGAAAGGCGAAGATCGCGGCGTCGGGCTTTATCTGCTGAAACAGCAGACGGAAAGCCTTGGCGGCAGCGTCAGCGTTGAGTCGGAACCCGGCGTGTTCACCCAATTTTTTGTACAACTTCCCTGGGATGGAGGCAACAAAACCGCATGATCAATGTGTTAGTGGTCGATGATGATGCTATGGTCGCTGAGCTGAATCGCGTTTACGTCGGGCAGGTGCCGGGCTTTCACTGCGTCGGAACGGCGTCGACGCTGCAGCAGGCGAAAGAGATGATCCTTCACAGCGAGCCCGCCGTAGATCTGGTGCTGCTCGATATCTATCTGCAGCATGAGAACGGCCTGGATCTGCTGCCGGAGCTGCGTGAGGCGAAACAGCCTGTCGAGGTGATCATTATTTCATCCGCCGCTGACGCCGCCACCATCAAAACCTCGCTGCACTACGGCGTGGTGGATTATCTGATTAAGCCGTTCCAGTTCCCGCGTTTTGAAGAAGCCCTGACCAACTGGCGGCAAAAGAAATCGCTGATGGATAACCATCTTTATTACCAGCAGGCTGAAGTCGATCAGCTGATCCACGGCAATCCCCCCACCAGCAACGACAGCAAACGGCTGCCGAAAGGGCTGACGCCGCAGACGCTGCGCACCCTGTGTCAGTGGATCGACGCCCATCCCGGCAGCGAATTCTCGACCGACGAGCTGGCGGCGGAGGTCAATATCTCACGCGTCTCCTGCCGCAAATACCTTATCTGGCTGGCGCAGATCAATATTCTCTTTACCAGCATCCACTACGGCGCGACCGGCCGTCCGGTCTATCGCTACCGCCTGCAGCCGGAATATCACTCGCTGCTCAGGCAGTACTGTCAGTAACCAGCCGGTAGCTGTGGTCGTGCAGGCGAAACCTGAACTGGCGCGACGAGGAGCAGATCACCTCATGGTCACGGGTAAGGAATATCGCCTCGATATGGGGCGTATCGCGCAGCGCCAGCAGGCTCTTCTCCACGCCCAGCCCATAGAGCAGCGTGGTATAGATATCGCCGTCGAGCGAGCGGTCGGAGATCACCGTAACGCTCAGCAGCTCATTGTCGAGCGGATAGCCGCTGCGCGCATCAAGAATATGGTGATAGCAGCGCCCGTCTTGCTCGAAGTAGCGCTCGTAGATCCCGGAAGTCACCACTGACTTACCCGCCACCTCAATAACGCCAGTCAGCTCCCCGGCGTTGCCAAATGGCGTTTTCAGCCCCACAGACCAGCCGCGGGTCTGCGGCGGCGCGCCGAGCGTCTGCACGTTGCCACCCAGATTAATAAGCGCCCTTTCCACCCCCTGCTGGCGCAGAAAGCTGCGCACCCGATCGGCGATATAGCCTTTGGCGATGGCACCCAGATCGATCTCCATGCCTGGCTGACGCAGGAACACGCTGAGCCGGCTGGGATCCAGCTCGACCTGGCGCGGATCGGTTAACGTCATCCGCTGTTCCAGCTCAGCGCGCGGCGGCACGCTGTTGCCCTGAAAGCCGATCTTCCAGCGCTTGACCAGCGGGCCGATAGTGAAATTAAACAGGCTTTCCGGCAGCAGGCTGACCTGATGCGCGCACTGGATCAGCTCGAACACCTCGCGGCTGACGCTTATCGCCTCTTTGCCTGCAGCATGGTTGACTGCCATCACCTCTGACTGGGCGCGGTTGACCGTGAGAATATTTTCATAATGGCGGATCAGGCGGAAAACCTGGGCGGCGAGGCTGGCGTTATCGTCAAAGAGTTTAAGCAGAATGGGCGAGCCCATTAGCACTGCGGAATAGGCGTAAACGCCTTCGTCGGCTGACATACTCGCCTCGGCTGTCAAAGTGAACCTGCGGCTGGCGAGGCCGCAGCAAGCAATCCTTCCACGCCCGCTGCGCCACGCCGGGTACGGCTACCAGCAGCAGACTAGCTGCGCGCCAGGGCCGCCGCGTTACGTCCGGCAAGGATACCAAAGATAATGATATCCGCCACGGCATTGCCGCCGATGCGGTTGGCGCCGTGGATGCCGCCGACCACTTCGCCCGCCGCCCAGGCGCCGCGGATCGGCTGTTTATTGCTGTCGAGCACCGCGGTATCGGTATTAATGGTCACGCCGCCCATGGTGTGATGCACCCCTGGCGCCACGCGAATGGCGTAGAAAGGCCCCTGATTGAGAGGATGACGCAGCGCCGTGGTGCGGCCGAAATCCTCATCTTTCTGGTCCACGACAAACTGGTTGTAGCGCGCCAGCGTCTCTTCCAGCGTGGTGTGCTCCATATTGAGTTTCACCGCCAGCTCGCCCGCGGTGGGCGCGCTGATAACAAAGCCCTTGGCGATATACTCATCCGCCGCTTTGTTGTTCGCCCGCACCTGCTCGTCGAAAACCACCCAGGCGCTCTTCTCAGGCAGCGCGATAATCTGCGCGGAAACTTTGTCGCGCGTCTCCATCTCGTTAAAGAAGCGTTTGCCCTCCTGCGACACCAGGATAGCACCGCCGCCGCGAATCGACTCGGAGATAAGATAAGAGGTGGTCTGCTCGACGGTAGGATGGATCTGGATTTCGCCCATATCCACGGTATCCGCGCCCAGCTTCTGCAGCATAGCGATACCGCTGCCGGTCGCGCCTTTATGGTTAGTCGTGACGAAACCATCCAGTTCCGGGCGGTATTTCACGACCATCTCGCGGTTGGCGCTAAAGCCGCCGGTGGCGACAATAACGCTTTTCGCATAGAGGATGCGGCTGTCGTAATACTCATCCACCACCTTCACGCCGGTGACCGCGCCGTTCTCAGTGAGAATTTCCGCGACCGAAGTATCGAGCAGCACTTCAATGTTGCGCTTGTTGATGTTTTTCACCAGGCCGCTGATCAGGTAGCCGCCGACTGCCGAGCGATCCGCAGGACGGTGCGTACGGTCGATGCTCATCCCGCCGGTGATGGTGATATCGTTCAGCTCGATGCCGTGGTCGGCCAGCCAGTCGATCGCCTCCGGCGCCAGCTCGACGAACTCGCGCAGCAGCACCGGATTGTTTTTGTTCTGGCCGCCTTTCAGCGTCTCCTGATAAAAAAGCTCTTTGCTGTCCTTGATGCCTTTCATCGCCTGGAAACGGGTTTCCGCCGCGTTCATGCCCACCGAGGCTTTGATGGTGTTGCCGCCGATGGTCGGCATTTTCTCGATAATCACCACGCGTGCGCCTTCGTCATGCGCCTGGATGGCCGCCGCCAGGCCTGCGCCGCCGCTGCCGATGACCACAACGTCGTAGTTTTGCGGCGCGGAGGGGTTGCCGCCCTCTTCAATCACATACTCTTTGCTGGAAGTAGAAAGCGCGCGCGATACCGCTTTTTTCAGCGCCTCGCTCTGGGTAGTCGCGCCGGTAATGGCATCGACGTGCGGGCTGTTGGCAACCAGAATCCGGTTACGCAGGCTTTCAAAGGTTTCGGTGAAATCGACGTCCAGCGTATCGTCCGGCACCATCGAGATGTCGGTGATACGGTCGGTATCCAGCGTGACGTTGATTTTCAGCTTCAGCGCTTCCGCCTCGACTTTTTCCTGATAGACGCCCGCCTTATATTTGCGGCCCGGCGCGCTGACTTCGCGGATCATCGCGTCCACCAGCGAGAAGCGCCACAGCGGTTCCGGGATCATCAGAGCTTCGCGCTGGGTGCTGTCGATATAGAGGTCAAGGTGCTCATTATTCAGGATGCGATCCGCCCAGTCCGGGTAGGCAATACAGGCTTTACCGATCGCCACCAGGTCGTAGCCATGCTCCAGCGCCTTCTCCGCATCCGCTTTATTCACCACGCCGCCCACGCCAATCACCGGCACCTTCGCCAGCCGCTCAGAGCGCTGCGCAATAAATTTATCGATCAGCGGCGTGGGATCCTGGGTGTCGACGATGGAGGGACGCAGCAGCTGACCAACCGAGAAGTGCACATAGTCAAGCCCGCGCTCCGCCAGTTTCTCCAGCAGATAGAGCGTATCGGCGAAGCGGATGCCGGGCACTTCGATCTCTTCCGGCGAGAAGCGATAGCCGATAATAAAGGTGTTGTGTGCGATGCGCTCCGCCATCTTATGGGCGATATCCAGCACCGCCAGCGGGAAACGGGCGCGATTTTCGCGGCTGCCGCCCCACTTGTCGTCGCGCTGGTTGGAGTTCGGGGAATAGAACTGCTGAATCAGGTAGGTGTTGGCACCGTGGAGTTCGACGCCATCGAAGCCTGCTTTGATGGCGCGGTTCACCGCGTCACCGAATTTCGTGATCATCACCTCGACTTCATCAGCGGTCAGCGCCTGCGGCGTGGTTGCGCCTTCGCGCGGCGCGGCGATAGCGCTGGGGCCGACCGGCGTTTTGCCGCCGATCAGCTCAGGTTCGACCATACGGCCGCCGTGGTAGATCTGTAAGATGGCCGTTGAGCCCTGGGATTTGATCGCGTCGGCAATGCGGGCGAGGCCAGCGATTTTATTGTCGTTGTCGATGGCGATCGCGCCGGGAAAGGCGGGGCCTTTCGCGTCGATAAAGCAGCACTCGACGATAACCGTACCAAGCGTACCGGCGCGCGCGCGATAGTACTCCACCAGCTCGCTGGTTACGGTGCCGTCGTAAAAACCTGTACAGGTGGTCATCGGCGCCATGACCAGACGATTTTTTAATACCGCGCCGTTGGGCAAAGTCAGCGGATTTAAAAGCGGGGTGCGAGTATACATTTAGATTAACTCCGGAAATTAAAAGCTGAAAAATTCTTGCGGACGAGGCTTGCTGGCAATTATTAAAAGGTCCGACTTCATACTCCTAATATACCAGTTACTTTAGATACAAAAGAAATGAATATAGTTATAAAACTTTTAAAGCAGCGGAGTTATTTATTTTGCAAACCTTAATATTTTAGTTATAGTAATGTTAGCGAAAGCGCTGGAAAAATCAAATTATTGTTAATACTAAAAAATAATACAGTTTTTTCAATAACATATTGAAGGCATAATTTACAGAAAAAGGCGCTGTTATCGCTTCTTTTTGATAATAATTTTTCTTAAAAGGGCAATCTGCGTTTTAAAGAAAGCGAGCCCATAAAAAGCCAAACTCACTCTTTGATCCAGATCAAAATTTACTATTTCGGCAGGCGCATCATATAGTCATAGCGCAAAGGTTTATTTAATAAAGTTGTCATCTGAAGACGTTATTCAATAAGGTTTTGCTGCAAGCGTTCTGCGCGCGTTAATTATCAAAAGCGCATCAGCAAAGCCGAGATTCTCTTTTTTATAACTTGCAGACCCTTACTATGAACATGAAAAAACCGCTGAACGAAGCCGCGCAACCTGCGCCCGTCCCGCCGCCGGGACAACATAAACGCTGGCTTATGCTGGCTCTTCCCATCGTGGTCGCCGTACTGCTGCTGCTGGTGCCGACGCCAGCGGGCCTTGAGCCTTACGCCTGGCACTTTTTCGCCATCTTTGTCGGCGTGATTGTCGGCCTGATCTTCGAGCCGCTGCCAGGCGCGGTAATCGGTCTGACCGGCGTGGTGATTATCGCCCTCTTCAGCCAGTATGTGCTGTTTAGTCCTGCCGAGCTGGCGAAGCCCGGCTTTAAGGTTGCCACAGAGTCCTTTAAGTGGGGCGTCAGCGGTTTCGGCAACTCCACCGTCTGGCTGATTTTTGGCGCCTTTATGTTCGCCGCCGGCTACGATAAAACCCAGTTCGGACGCCGGCTGGCGCTGATTTTGGTGAAGTATCTCGGCCGCCGCAGCCTGACGCTCGGCTACGCCATTACCTTCGCCGATCTGCTGCTGGCGCCCTTTACGCCCTCAAACACCGCGCGCAGCGGCGGTACCATCTACCCGATTATCGCCAACCTGCCGCCGCTCTACGGTTCTAAACCCAACGACCCGAGCGCGCGCCGCATCGGCTCCTATCTGATGTGGGTCGCCATCACCGCCGCCTGTATCACCAGCTCGATGTTCCTGTCGGCGCTGGCGCCGAACCTGCTGGCGCTGGCGCTGGTGAAAAGCGTCATTGGCTTCGATATCTCCTGGGGCATGTGGTTTATCGCTTTCCTGCCGCTCGGCGTACTGCTGATCCTGACGATGCCGCTGCTCGCCTACTGGCTCTACCCGCCGGAAGTGAAAGTTAACGATGAAGTGCCGCGCTGGGCCACCGCCGAGCTGCAAAAGCTGGGCAAGCTGTCGCGCAATGAGATTCTGCTGCTGATCTTTGTGGTGTGCGCGCTGCTGATGTGGATTTTCGCCACCGCCTGGATTGAGCCGGCAATGGCTGCCCTGCTGGTTATCGTGCTGATGCTCTGGACCGGCGTGCTGAACTGGAGCGATATCACCAGCAACAAAGCGGCGTGGAACACCTTCGCCTGGTTCGCCACTCTGGTGGCGCTGGCGGATGGACTGGCGCGCGTCGGCTTTATCGCCTGGCTGGGCAAAGAGGGCGGCATGCTGCTGCAGGGTTACGATCCGCAGGTCTCTGCCGTGGTGCTGCTGATCGCCTTTTATCTGCTGCACTACCTGTTTGCCAGTACCACCGCGCATACCACCGCGCTGCTGCCTGCGATGCTGACAATCGCCGCGGCGATTCCGGGCATCAACATGCCGGTGTTCTGCCTGATGCTCTGTACCTCGCTCGGCGTAATGGGAATTATTACCCCTTACGGCACCGGCCCCAGCCCGATTTACTACGGCAGCGGCTATCTGCCCACGAAAGACTACTGGCGTCTGGGCACCATTTTCGGCCTGCTGTTCCTGGTACTGCTGATGCTGATCGCCTATCCGTGGATGGTCATGATGTTCTAAAGCAGGCGACGAGACAGGTTAATAAAGTGTAAAATCTTTTTCCTTCTGCTTACGTCAGCTGCGTCCCGCGCGGCTGACGAAATAACAACCAACAATAGTTGCGGCTGTTCGCCTCGCGCTGCGCGAGCCGACAAGTCCGTGTTAAGTGAGCCGAGATGTCGAATAAACCTTTCTACTATCAAGAACCCTTTCCGCTGTCCCATGATGACACCCAGTACTATCTGCTGACCCGCGAGCACGTTTCCGTCGCCAGCTTCGAAGGCGAAGAGGTGTTGAAGGTCGATCCGAAAGCGCTGACCCTGCTGGCACAGCAGGCGTTTCATGACGCCTCCTTTATGCTGCGTCCGGCGCACCAGCAGCAGGTCGCCTCTATTCTGGCGGACAGTGAAGCGAGCGAGAACGATAAATATGTTGCCCTGCAGTTTCTGCGCAACTCAGAAATCGCCGCTAAAGGCGTGCTGCCGACCTGCCAGGATACCGGCACCGCGATCATTATGGGTAAAAAAGGCCAGCGCGTCTGGACCGGCGGCGGCGATGAAGCCGCGCTGTCGCAGGGCGTCTATAACACCTTTATCGAAGATAACCTGCGCTACTCGCAGAACGCCGCGCTCGATATGTACAACGAGGTGAATACCGGCACCAACCTGCCGGCGCAGATCGACCTCTACAGCACCGACGGCGATGAGTATAAATTCCTCTGCATCGCCAAGGGCGGCGGCTCCGCCAATAAAACCTATCTCTATCAGGAGACTAAGGCGCTGCTCAGTCCCGGCAAGCTGAAGAACTATCTGGTAGACAAGATGATGTCGCTCGGCACCGCCGCCTGCCCGCCCTACCATATCGCGTTTGTGATTGGCGGCACCTCGGCGGAGAGCACGCTGAAAACCGTGAAGCTCGCCTCGACGCACTATTACGATAGCCTGCCGACCAGCGGCAACGAGCATGGTCAGGCGTTTCGCGATCTGGCGCTGGAGCAGGAATTGCTGGAAGCGGCGCAGCAGCTTGGCCTGGGCGCGCAGTTTGGCGGCAAATATTTCGCGCACGATATTCGCGTGATCCGCCTTCCCCGCCACGGCGCCTCTTGTCCGGTGGGGATGGGCGTCTCCTGCTCGGCGGACCGCAATATCAAAGCGAAGATTAACCGCGACGGCATCTGGATTGAGAAGCTGGAAGATAACCCGGCGCAGTATATTCCTGAAGCGCTGCGCCAGCAGGGCGAAGGCGGCGTGGTCAGCGTCGATCTTAACCGCCCGATGAAAGAGATCCTGGCGCAGCTGTCGGCCTATCCGGTTTCTACGCGTCTGTCGCTGAGCGGCACCATTATCGTGGCGCGCGATATCGCGCACGCGAAGCTGAAAGAACGCATCGACAGCGGCGAAGGGCTGCCGCAGTACGTGAAAGATCACCCCATCTACTACGCCGGTCCGGCGAAGACGCCAGCGGGCTACGCCTCTGGCTCGCTTGGCCCGACCACGGCTGGCCGCATGGATTCCTATGTCGATCTGCTACAGTCACACGGCGGCAGCATGATTATGCTGGCGAAAGGCAACCGCAGCCAGCAGGTGACCGATGCCTGCCATAAACACGGCGGTTTCTATCTCGGCAGTATCGGTGGCCCGGCTGCCGTACTGGCGCAGCAGAGCATCAAGAAGCTGGAGTGCGTGGAGTATGCCGAGCTGGGCATGGAGGCGATCTGGAAAATAGAGGTCGAGAACTTCCCGGCGTTTATCCTGGTGGATGATAAAGGCAACGACTTCTTTAAGCAGATTCAGGACAGCACCTGCGCGCGCTGCGTGAAATAAAAAGCCAATGCCCTGTAGAGGGCATC
>NZ_DJDN01000055.1:20246-20525 GCF_002431095.1 Pantoea sp. UBA5923
GCTTTACGCATCCCTGCTCGCCCGGCCCGCGACATCTCTGTCGCGGCCGCTTTACTTCCCAAATCCTGCCAGCCGCCTGTTAAGCTTTCGCGCCGCCTGCAAAAACCGGCTTCAGGCGCATGATGTTCATATAACGCGGCGGCTGGTTACCAGAAACGCGGCACTTCAGACGTCTCGCCCGCCAGTCGCCGATCGGCGTTGTCGCCATCGCGCATACCAGCCGCCTGACGGTCCGGCAGGTTAACGGCAATAATGCTGTACTCCAGCCCGTCCAGCACT
>NZ_DJDN01000055.1:20620-21164 GCF_002431095.1 Pantoea sp. UBA5923
CGTCATGTTCATTCAGCACGTTATAGATCTCGTTCATCAACATTCCTTATTCGGTTCGGCCTCAGGCCTGTCAGGAAGCACTCTCCTGACCTTGCCACAGCAATCTTACGCGGTTATGACAGTTAACAATGGGTCGAAAAAACGCTAAATGCACTGAGATAAATATGAAATAAAAACGGCGCGTTGCCCAGAGAGCAACGCGCCGCAGACGGTAAATCAGAAGAAACCGAGCGGCTGTACGCTGTAGCTCACCAGCAGGTTTTTGGTCTGCTGATAGTGATCCAGCATCATCTTGTGAGTTTCGCGCCCGATACCCGATTTTTTATAGCCGCCAAAGGCGGCATGTGCCGGATAGAGGTGGTAACAGTTGGTCCAGACGCGTCCCGCTTTAATAGCGCGGCCGACGCGATAAGCGCGGTTGATATCGCGCGTCCAGACGCCCGCGCCCAGCCCGTAAATCGAGTCGTTGGCGATGGCGATCGCTTCCGCCTCATCCTTAAAGGTCGTGATGCCCACCACCGGCCCGAAGATCTCCTCCTGGAAA
>NZ_DJDN01000008.1:0-26683 GCF_002431095.1 Pantoea sp. UBA5923
AGCGTGAACCTGGTTGCAGGCATCCCGGCGCCGGATCTGATCGCCGACGGGCTGGACCTGGTTATCCGCGTCGGCGCGCTGAAAGACTCCAGCCTGTTTTCTCGCCGTCTCGGCGCGATGCCGATGGTGGTGTGCGCGGCGAAAAGCTATTTGCAGCAACACGGCACGCCGGAGAAACCGGCCGACGTCGATAACTTCGCCTGGCTTGAATATAGCGTTCGTCCGGATAATAACTTTGAGCTGATCGCGCCCGAAGGGCTGGTTACTCGCCTGTCGCCGCAGGGCCGTTTTGTCACCAACGACTCGCTGACGCTGATCCGCTGGCTGAAAGCCGGCAACGGCATCGCCTACGTACCGATGATGTGGGTGATTGAGGAGATTAACGCGGGCGAAATCGATATCCTTTTTCCGCAGTATCAGTCCGATCCGCGTCCGGTTTATGCGCTCTATACCGAAAAAGATAAGCTGCCGCTTAAGGTGCAGGTCTGTATCGACTATCTGACTGAATATTTCCAGCAGGTAGCGGAGCAGTATAAACAGCACCGCGCAAGCTGACAGCCCGCCTGATGGCGGGCTGTCAGGGGTATCAGGCGGTGCCGCCGATGGTAAGCTTATCCAGCTTCAGCGTCGGCTGGCCGACGCCAACCGGCACGCTCTGCCCCTCTTTGCCGCACACGCCGACGCCTTTATCCAGCGCCAGATCGTTGCCGACCATAGAGATCTGCTGCATCGCCTCAATGCCGGAACCGATCAGCGTGGCGCCCTTCACCGGTTTCGTTACTTTGCCATTCTCAATCAGATAGGCTTCTGAGGTGGAGAAGACAAATTTGCCAGAGGTGATGTCCACCTGGCCGCCGCCAAAGTTAGGCGCGTAAAGGCCATACTCGACGCTTTCAATAATCTCCTGCGGCGTCGATTTACCTGCCAGCATATAGGTGTTGGTCATACGCGGCATTGGCAGGTGCGCATAGGATTCGCGGCGGCCGTTGCCGGTCGGCGCGACGCCCATCAGACGCGCGTTGAGTTTGTCCTGCATATAGCCTTTCAGCACGCCGTTTTCGATCAGCACGTTGTACTGGCCAGGGACGCCTTCATCATCCACCGCCAGCGAACCGCGCAGCCCTTCAATGGTGCCGTCATCGACTACGGTGCAAAGCTCTGACGCCACCAGCTGGCCCATTTTGCCGCTGAATACCGAAGTTTCGCGGCGGTTGAAATCGCCCTCCAGGCCATGGCCTACCGCTTCATGCAGCAGCACGCCCGGCCAGCCTGCGCCCAGCACTACCGGCAACGTGCCCGCTGGCGCGGCCACGGCGGAGAGGTTGACCAGCGCCATACGCACCGCCTCTTTCGCCCAGGCGTCGGCGCGTACGTCGCCGTTTTCATCGGCGAGGAAGAACTCGTAGCCGACGCGCGCGCCGCCGCCGCTGGCGCCGCGCTCGCGTTTGCCCTGATCCTCCACCAGCACGCTGACGGAGAGCCGCACCAGCGGGCGCACATCCGTCGCCAGCGTACCGTCGGTCGCCGCGACCAGCACCTGCTCATAAACGCCGCTCAGGCTGGCGTTAACTTCCTGCACGCGCGCGTCTGCGGCGCGCGCCACTTTGTCCACGCGCTGCAGCAGGGCGATTTTATCCTCGCGCGTCAGGCTGTCGAGCGGGTTAATCGGCTGATAGAGCGCGCGATGCATCACGTTCGACAGCGTATGCGCCTTGCCGTTGCCCTGTTCGCGCACGATGCTGCGCGCCGCTTCCGCCGACTGGCGCAGCGCGTTCAGGGTAATCTGGTCAGCATAGGCAAAGCCGGTTTTTTCGCCGCTGACGGCGCGCACGCCGACGCCCTGGTCAATATGCCAGGAGCCGTCTTTGATGATTTTGTCTTCCAGCACCCAGGATTCATGGAAGCTGGACTGAAAATAGAGATCGGCATAATCCAGACGACGTTCTGAAAGCTGCCCTAACAGGGAAAACAGGTCCTGCTGATTAATATTGTTAGCAGTTAGCAACTGCTCACTTACCAGGTTCAGAGTCATCGTATCTCGCTCGTTTTATGCTCGGATAATGAGGGGGTCGCACTCATTCTGCGTCAGAGCCTTTTGGCTCTGCGCTGATAAAGTCAGATTTTACTAGCCTGCGGCAATTCCCGTACGGCGTCAAATTCACTTCTTCTCTTCTTCGCGCGGTTTGCGCAGCACTTCGTTAATTTGCGGCTTATCCAGCGGGCCGTCGATGTGGTAACGCAGCAGCGAGATTTTATTCCACAGCGGCCCCAGCACTTTGCTGGCCGCGAATACCGCCGCGCCCACAACCGGATTGATGGCAAAGGCGGTCGCTACGCCGACAGAGGCGGAGATCTCCGGCGCGACCACCGCTTCCATATCGATATTACGCTTCACTAAATCTACCTTGCCCTGCATAGCGATATCCGCTTCCAGGCCGTCCACCAGCAGGTTATCTGTGCGCATCACGCCATTTTCAATCCACGCGGTGCCATTGATGGAGTCGAAATAGAAACCGTCATTATTAAAGGTATCGCTAAAATCGAACCGCAGCTTGCGCAGCAGCGCGTCGAAGCTCATCAGGCGCAGCAGCTGTCCCGCCGCACCGGTATTGACGTCGGCAATCTGTCCTTTGCCGAAATGGGTTGTAAGCGTGCCGCTCATCGTCTCTTCCGGAGGCTGCCACGGCGCCGAGCGCCAGTGTAGATCGTAATCGACTTTGAACGAGGCGTCGCGCAGCGGCGTGTTGACTCCAAACCAGTTGGTGGCGTTGTTGATATTGCTGCCGCTCAGCGTGCCTTTTAGCGAGGTACGCGGGGCGTTGGGGCTGTTGACCCATTCGCCGGAGACGTTAAGACGCGAGCTGCCCGTATCGACCAGCCCGTTAGTAAGCGCTAACGTATCACCTTTCGGCGTGACCTGCGCCTGAATTCGGCCAAACTTCTGTCCGCGCAGCCAGCACTCGGCGCAGCTTAACTGCAGCGCTGGCCAGCGGCTGAAATCAATTTTACTGGCCTGCTGCTGCTGCCCCGCGCTGCTGCTGTTGCCGCTTTGCCATTCGGGATTGTAGTAAAGGTAGTCGAGCGCCACGCGCCACGCGGCATTTTGCGCCATCGTCAGCGTCCCGCGGATTTCGCGCCCTTTGATAGCGACGCTGCTGTTGCCGTTGACGCCCTGCTCAAGCGTTGCGTCAACGTCATGCCACTGCTGCCCCGCCAGGGTTACCGCCGGGCTGCGCAAGGTGAAATCGCCCGGCAAGGCGACGCCGCCTACTTCGTTCGCGCCGCGCCCGTTACCGGCGCCACCCGCCATCATCAGTCCTGCCCAGGCTTCTCCATCCAGCGCCGGCAGATTCAGCACCATGCCGGCGCGATCGGGCAGCGCGGGCTTGCTGCGCGCATCGTTAAGCCAGATACCGCGATCGACACGCAGCTGCGGCTCCAGTATCCAGCGACTGTTAAAACGATGACGATGCGCCACGCTGCCGCTGAGTTCAAACTGTTTCAGATCGCCGCTGGCGTTAACTTCAACTGGCATCGCTACGCCGCTTGCTTTATCAAGCGGTGCAGGTAAGCGACTGCTTACTTCTTTCGCGTCGCCTTTGAGGTTAATGTCATATCGCGCGCCGCCCTGATGCGGCAGCGTAATGTTAACGTCCCCCTGCCACGGCAGATGTCCGCTAAGCTGGCTGGCGATCTGCGCAGGCACTTTCGACAGCTTCGCCGGTTGCCAGTCGCCGTCGAGCTTGATGTTAATGCCGAAGTCTTGCGGATTCTCTTTAGTGCTAAAGCTGACGTTGACCGGCTGGCCGAACCAGTTCGCCTGAAGCCTGTCGCTATCCAGATCACCGTTATTGAAACGGAAACGTCCGGTCAGGTTTTCTAACGTGGTCCCGAGCGGCTTGATGTGTAAACCATTGTTGTTGAGATCCACATTGCCGCTGGCGTGCACAAGCTCGCCGTCGAGCGGAATATCAAGCTTCAGGTGTCCCTCGGTTTTTCCCTTGATTTGCAGCTGTTCCAGCGCCGCGCCCAGCGACGCTTTCAGCGGCGTATCCTGGAAATAATGTCCGATCTCATCGCCATCGCCGCTGATATCACCGTCGATAAGCAGTTTCTCTTTCAGGTAATCCGGGATGACCGCGCTGAAGTTGCTGACATCCACATCGCTCAGCCTGAAGTGAGGTGCTTTCATCCATAGCCCGTCATTGATGAAGTTGAGATCGATATCCAGCTTCGTCACGTCAGGCCAGTTGGGCTGGAATGCATAGGTCGCCTGGCGCAGCGGCACCCATACCTGAAACATGCCGTCGTTATGGCGGAACGGGAACAGCTTTGGATTACCGGCAAACAGCAGCGTGGCGTTATCGACCTGGCCGCCTTTAAGCGCGCCGCTCAGATAGTGCGTCAGCGCCTTGCCCATTAGCGGCTGTGGGAAGTAGCGCCAGGCGTCTCCCGCGTCGGTCACGCGAATGCCGGCGAGAATATCGAGGCGCGGCTCGCGCCCGAGGTTTTGCTGATAGCGAAAATCGCCGCGCGCCCAGAGCGAGCGCGCCTGCACATCAAGATTGCGGCCATCAAGGGTTAATCCGTTGCTATCGCGTAGCCAGCTCAGCGAACCGTGTAGCTGATGAATCTCCAGCGGCGCATTGAACATCGCGCTGTAGGGCACATCGGTGCGGCCCATCTCGACGGTCAGCTGGCCGTTGCTGAGGCTGCCGCGCGCTTCGCCGCTGAGGTTGCTGACGCCCGGCAGCAGCTGCCAGGGTTGCCAGCGGAAATCGCGCCACTTTACCTGCATGCGCGTCTGATCCGGCTGCTGCAAAGGAATATCCAGCGCCAGCCCTTCCACGGTGCCCTGCGGCTGAAGCTCGCGCCAGTTTTCAAACAGCGACGGCGACAGCGGCGCGAAGAGCGGCACCAGCGGCGCAATGCGGTTCAGCGCCAGCTGCGTCGCCCTGACGCGCACTTCGCCCTGATGGTCTGGCCCAAGCAGCTGTTTATCCTGTGGCGTCCAGAGCAGCGCGAAGTGGCCCGCAGGCCAGGCCTGGCCGTCAGTGCTGAGACGCGTCTGCGGCACGTTAACCATCCAGCCGTTCTGGTAGCGCGAGAGGTGCGCGGTCAGGCCATCTACCTGCAGGTGATGCGAACCATCTTCGCCCTGCCAGTTAGCGCCGCCTTTACGCAACAGCAGATCGCCCGCGTAGAGATCGCCGTCGCGCAGGTTTATCCAGGCCGCCAGGCTGAAGCGCGCGCTGTCGAGTCGCGTATTGTCGCGCATCCAGCGTCCCAGCCAGGGCCGCACGTCGACGTCGTCCGCCTGCATCCAGATGCGTCCGTCGTTGAGCAAACCTTCGCTGTCGTTAAGATCGAGCCGCACCTGCACCACGCCATGCTGGCCAGTGAAGCTGGAGAGGCTCACCTCGCCTTCCGCGCGATGGCGGTTTTTTTCGTTCAGCCAGGTGAGTTTGGGGATGGCGAGTTCGGCGCGCTGGCCAGAAGGGGTGCGGAAAAAGATAGAGCTGTCGCGCAGGTCGAAGTGGTCGAACTGACGCAGAAAGAGTTCGTTGATGCGTCCGGGTTTGAAACTGTTTTTCTTTTCATCGCTGGAGAAAAGCGGACGGTTGCTGTCGAGACGCAGCTGCCAGAAGGTGAGATCGCGAAACTGCCAGCGCCAGTGAAGCAGCGACTGCCAGACATCGAGCGCCAGCGTAACGCGGGCGATATCGAGCTTGCCGTTCTCCTGCATATCGATACGCAGGTCGCGGATCTGGAGCGTTGGACCGAAGGTTTCCCATCGACCGCGCACCTCTTCGCCGGTCACGCTGACGCCGATGGCGCGCGAAACCGTCGCCAGAATCTCGCTGCGGTAGCTGTCGAGGTGCGGCATGACCAGACGCAGCCCGCTGACCAGCAGCGCCACAATCACAATCGCGGTCGCAACCAGCAGTAACAAAATCCTCGGCAACTGCCTCACACACCTCTCCTTGTCTTCCGCGTTTGACGGATGGTTATCTTTCATACTCAACCGTCGCCAGACAATTATCGGTATGAATGGGCATTTTAACCTAAGCAAGGCCGCATTTTTAGCCCGGCGGCGAGCGATTACGCCCGAACGCGCGGGATTACATCATCACAACGTCGAACTGCTCCTGGGTATAGAGCGGTTCGATATGTACCTTGACCTGTTTGCCGACGAAGATTTCCACCTCGGCCAGCGCGTGTGACTCCTCGCTTTTCAACGCTTCGCCGACCGCAGGAGAAACATAAACCAGAAAACGATCGGCATCATAGGCGTGATGGACGCGAACGATTTCACGCATGATTTCGTAGCAGACCGTCTCTACGGTTTTCAACGTGCCGCGCCCTTTGCAGACCGGGCAATCCTCGCACAGCACATGCTCGATGCTTTCGCGGGTGCGCTTGCGCGTCATCTCCACCAGTCCCAGCGCCGAAAAACCGTGGATGCCGGTTTTCACCCGATCTTTACTCAGCGCCGACTCCAGCGAGTGCAACACGCGGCGCCGGTGCTCTTCATTACTCATATCGATAAAGTCGATGATGATAATGCCGCCGAGGTTGCGCAGTCGCAGCTGGCGCGCAATCGCCTGCGTCGCCTCGACGTTGGTATTGAATATCGTTTCATCCAGATTGCGGTGCCCGACAAAGGCGCCGGTATTGATGTCGATAGTGGTCATCGCTTCAGTCTGATCGATGATGAGGTAACCGCCTGATTTAAGCTCTACCTTGCGATCCAGCGAGCGCTGTATCTCATTCTCAACATCAAAGAGATCGAAGATCGGCTGTTTGCCGGAGTAAAGCTCCAGCTTGTCAGCCATTTCTGGAATGTATTCGCGCGTAAACTCCACCAGCAGTTCGCAGGTGAGGCGTGAATCGACGCGGATGCGATCCAGCGCCGCGCCAGCGAAATCCCGCAGGATGCGCTGCGCCAGCGCCAGTTCGCCATAGAGCAGGCAGCGAGTCTGGTTGCGTTTTTTACGCTCGGTGACTTTGGTCCAGAGCCGTTTCAGAAAGGCGGCGTCCTGCGCCAGCTCCTCTTCGCCGATGCCCTCCGCTGCGGTGCGGATAATAAAGCCGCCAAGATCGTCGCAGTAATCCGCCACTACCGCCTTCAGACGCTCGCGTTCGCTTTCGCTCTCAATACGCTGGGAAACGCCGACGTGCGAAGCGCCAGGCATAAACACCAGATAGCGCGACGGCAGCGTGATGTCGGTGGTGAGGCGCGCGCCTTTGGTGCCAAGCGGATCTTTGACCACCTGCACCATCAGATCCTGACCCTGACGCACCAGTTCGGCGATATCGCGCACGATAAAGTTTTTCTTTTCATCGCCAGCCACGCACTCGGTGTGCGGCATAATATCGGAGGCGTGCAAAAAAGCGGCTTTCTCCAGGCCGATATCGACAAAGGCCGCCTGCATGCCGGGCAGTACGCGACTGACGCGTCCTTTGTAGATATTACCGACAATACCGCGCCGCGCTTCGCGCTCGATATGGATTTCCTGCAAAATGCCGCCGTCAATATAGGCAACGCGCGTCTCGGAAGGCGTGACGTTGACCAGTAATTCAGCCGTCATGTTATCCCCTTACGGCACGCAGTGACTGAAAATGGCTGAATAACTCGCCTGTCTCAACCAACGGCAATCCGACAACCGCGTGATAGCTTCCATTAATTTTGCGGACAAAGTTTCCACCCATGCCCTGAATTCCGTATGCCCCGGCTTTATCCATCGACTCGCCGGTTGCGATATAGGCGGCGATGTCCGCCGCGCTTAACAGGCGAAACGTGACTTCCGTCGTCACCAGGCAGTCGAGCGAGCGTTCGCGATCGGCAAGCGCAACCGCGGTCATCACCTGATGCGTCTGACCGGACAGACGCGTCAGCATGGCAGCGGCATCCGCGGCGTCGCGTGGTTTTTCCAGCACGTCGCCGTTGAGTACGACGATAGTATCCGCGCCCAGCACCGGCAGGTCCTGTTCCGCCACGGCGACGCCAGCGCGCGCTTTGTCATTTGCCAGACGGCGCACATAGTTTTCCGCCGCTTCATCAGGACGGCGTTGCTCTTCAACATCGGTATGGAGACGTTCAAACTGCAGGCCAAGCTGCGTCAGCAGCTCACGTCGACGCGGTGAACCGGAAGCCAGATAGAGGGATAGCATAAAATTCCTTACTGAACAGCGAACTGACGACGAATCTTTCTCATCAGTAAGAATAGCCAGGGCCAGAGAATCCCGTCGATAACGCTGCTCCAGAAAATTTCAGGCCTGAATGAAACGTTGATCACCAAAAACTCCGCCCAAAAGACAATCACGTCCACTGCCAGTGACAGCACCATAACCATTAAAGCCTGCTGCCACAACGCTAAGTTGCGGAAAAGCTGGAATTTAAAGGCGACCAGGTAAGCGATGATGCTGAGCGCCAGCGCGCGCACGCCAAGGGTAGATCCGGCAATCAGATCCATTACGCCGCCCAGTACAAAGCCGGTGCCAACGTTGACGCGGTGCGGCAGCGCCAGCACCCAGTAAACCAGGATAAGCAGGATCCATGAGGGCCGGAATATATAGAGCTGTTCCGGCCAGGGCATAATCTGCAATACGAGAGCGGCAAGGAAGGACAGCCAGATGACCCAACGCCCCTGGCTGCGGTAACGACTCAAGGCTGGCCTCCGTGACCGTTCGCAGGCGCGCTTTGCGCGCCGCTGCTGGTCGGCGCAGGCGGCCCCATTTGCGCGGATGGCGCAGGCGGGCCCATCTCGCCCGCTGGCGGCAACACCTGCGGCATCATTTGCATCAGGCGCTCGTTAGCGACGCGATGGACTTCATCCGGCGCCATCGGCATATCGCCGTTTTTGTCTGCGCCCCACAGCAGCAGCAGATAGCGCAGGCGTTGCAGACCGGCGGTTGGACGCGCCTGAATCACGGTATAAGCCCGCTGTGTATCTACCTTCACGGAAGAGACAACCGCGACCGGATAACCCTCCGGGAAACGACCGCCCAGCCCGGACGTCACCAGCATATCGCCGACGCGAATATCGGTATTGCCCGGCAGATGCTCCAGCTGCAGATCTTCGGTGCAGCCGTTACCTGCCGCGATAACGCGAATGTCGTTGCGCAGTACCTGAATCGGCAGCGCGTGCGACGCATCGCAAATCAGCAGAACGCGGCTGGTCACCTGGCCGACGGCGATCACCTGACCGACCACGCCTTTGTCGCTAATGACCGGCTGGCCTTCATAGACGCCGTTGACGCTGCCTTTGTCGATAACCACTTGATCGGTGTAGGGATCGGTGCCGGTGGAGATCACCTGCGTCACCATCTTGTGCTCATCCTGACGCAGCGGCGAACCCAGCAGTTCGCGCAGGCGCGCGTTTTCCTGCTTATATTGCCCCAGCATCAGCAGGTCGCTGTTTTTCAGGAAAAGCTCGCGGCGCAGCGCTTTATTTTCCAGCTCAAGCTGCTGACGCGACGCCAGCGAACCGGAAATGCCGTCAAGAATCTGTCGCGGGCCGTTGGCCAGGAAATAAAACGGACTGACCGATGTATCCAGATAGTTGCGGATTTGGGTAAACGACCCCAGGCGGCTGTCGGCGACGATTATCGCGATGGCTACTATCACCGCCAAAAACAGGCGCAACTGCAGGGAAGGCCCCCTGCTAAAAATCGGCTTCATATATTCTGCGTGTTCCTCGACAACAGGTAAGGAAGTACGGCCATCGCCGTACTTCCCTGGGCTGGACGTCTGACGCCAACGCACGCGGCGTTAGCTTCCACGCGACTCCCTGCGCATTTCGATTCAGGTCTCAGCCGATTGAGGCGATTATTCTTCGCTGAACAAATCGCCGCCATGCATGTCGATCATTTCCAGCGCTTTACCGCCACCGCGCGCCACGCAGGTCAGCGGATCTTCTGCGACGACCACCGGAATGCCGGTCTCTTCCATCAGCAGACGATCCAGGTTGCGCAGCAGCGCGCCGCCGCCGGTCAGCACCATGCCGCGTTCGGAGATATCCGACGCCAGTTCCGGCGGGCACTGCTCCAACGCGACCATTACTGCGCTCACGATGCCGGTCAGCGGCTCCTGCAGCGCTTCAAGAATTTCATTTGAGTTCAGCGTAAAGCCGCGCGGCACCCCTTCCGCAAGGTTACGACCACGTACTTCGATTTCGCGTACTTCGTCGCCCGGATAGGCTGAGCCGATCTCATGCTTGATACGTTCCGCCGTCGCTTCGCCAATCAGCGAGCCATAGTTACGACGCACATAATTAATAATCGCTTCGTCGAAGCGGTCGCCGCCGATACGGACCGACGAGGAGTAAACCACGCCGTTCAGGGAGATGACCGCCACTTCGGTGGTACCGCCACCGATATCGACGACCATTGAGCCGGTCGCCTCTGAAACCGGCAGGCCAGCACCGATTGCTGCCGCCATCGGTTCTTCAATCAAAAAGACTTCGCGCGCGCCCGCACCCTGCGCGGATTCACGAATAGCGCGACGCTCTACCTGAGTCGCGCCGACCGGCACGCATACCAGTACGCGCGGGCTCGGACGCATAAAGCTGTTGCTGTGCACCTGTTTGATAAAGTGCTGCAGCATTTTTTCAGTGACGAAAAAGTCCGCGATCACGCCATCCTTCATCGGGCGAATCGCTGCAATGTTACCTGGCGTACGGCCGAGCATCTGTTTTGCATCATGGCCAACGGCCGCCACGCTCTTTGGGGAACCGGCACGGTCCTGGCGAATGGCAACCACGGAAGGCTCGTTCAGCACGATGCCTTGTCCTTTTACATAAATCAGGGTATTCGCGGTACCCAGGTCAATGGACAAGTCATTGGAAAACATGCCACGAAATTTTTTAAACATATCTAAAGGATAATCCTGCAAGCTGGGGGCGGAAAATAAAATCCGCTTACTTTACCAACCACGCGAAGCCGCCACAAGGCGCAAAAACGTTCTGCTTCGGTGAAAAAATAGACCATTTTGGCTTTATACGATCGTCAACGAGAACTAACGGGAGTAAAACAGCGGTATTCACCCGTTTTACCCACTTTCTGCGCCTGTTGTGGCGCGCTCGTTCGACATAAAATCTAACATTTCCGCTACAGGATATTGGCGATGCCGCCGCCTCTGCCTGTCGGCAAAAGCCTGCTTCAGGCGGCCGCCCTCTGAACTGGCTAAATATGATAGCGTTGTGAATACTTTTTCACATTACTGTTTACTGGCAGCGACGGCGCAAAAAGATCGCCCTGCCCGCCCGAGACGCCCAACCCAATAAGCGTCTGCCATTCAGCGTGTGTCCGCACGCCCGTCGCGAAAACCTGCGTCTGGGCAGATTTGCACACTTCCAGCAGGCTCTGCACAAACAGCTGGTTTTCGGTGCGCCGATCGATATTGCGCACCAGGCCGGGATCGAGCTTGATCAAATCAATGGGGAATTGCCTGATATAGGCGCTACTCACCACGGTTAAACCAGCCTGATCGACGGCGATACGGCAGCCAAACGCCTGTAGCGCGCGGAATACCGGCGCTAAGCGATTGATGTGTTGACAAACATCTGCCTCTGCAAGTTCAAATAAAAATCGTTTTCTTTGCCCTTTCGTACACTGCAACAGCATATTCTGCAGCCAGTTAATAAAAGGGCGCTGCAGCAGCGAGTCGATATTAATCGGCAGCGCCAGCGTTTCATCAGGCCAGACGTCAGATAAGGCGGCGATGCGCGTGACAAGCTGGCGATCCCAGCTGTCTGCCATGCCGAACTGCAGCACCAGCGGCATAAACTCAGCCGCCAGCACCTCTTTATCGCCGTCAAAGATACGCATCAGCAGCTCGCGGTGGTGCACGCTGCCGTCCAGCCGCACTGCCGGTTTCTGATAGAGACGCGGGCCGCCGCGACTCAGGGTATTTTCCAGCAGCGTTCGCCAGCGCACGCTGCCGCGCCCGGCATCCAGCGGATTGCCTTCGCCGTTGGACCAGTTGTTGCCGCCCAGCAGCGCCGCGCGCCGCGTCGCCATTTCCACGTTATCCATAACCTGCGACACGCTCTGGCCGCTGTGCCAGGCGCTGATGCCGATATGGATCAGATCGTCGCGGTTCACCATGCGCATCGGCGGCAGCGAATCGACCGCATTGATCAGCTGGTCCGCAATGCCGTTAGCCTCTTTCAGGCTGCGATGCGGCAGCAGCACCGCAAAATCGCTGCGAAAGTAGCGCGCCAGCAGCGCGCCGGGATAGCGCAGCACAAACGTAGAGAGCATATTGACCAGATCGTAGAGATACTCATCCACCAGCGTGGTGCCCAGGGTTTCATTGAGCATATCGAGATCGGGCAGGCGCACCATCATCACCACGCCGTGTGTGCCGACATCTTCCTGATCCTCCAGCAGCGTCGCCAGCTGGTTATCGAAAAAGAGCCGATTGTTCAGGCCGGTGCGGCTGTCCTGCGCGGCGAAGGCGCGGATCAGCGTATCGATACGCAGCCGCTGCTCGCCCGCCTCCTGAAGATCGTTCAGCAGCAGATCGATAGCGCTGCTGGCGCGCGGCGGCCATTCATCGACGTCACCCTTGCGCAGCTGCGTTCGTTCCCCCGCCAGAATCGCCTCGGCGCGCTTTTCCAGCCGCTCCATGCCACGCCACTGGCGGTTGAGCCAGCAGTGCATCATAAACAGCAGCAGGCTCATCACCAGCACCACAAAGAGAATGGCCGCCAGGGTATAGACGCCGGTAAAGGACTGGAACCAGGTTCTGGCGGGATCGAGCACGACGACGCGCAGCGTGACGCCCTGCTGATGCAGCAGCGGCACGTCAAACTGTATAAAACGGTTGGTTTCATCTTCCAGCATCGGGTTTTCATGCCGGTTAAGCCTGAACGTGACCTCTTTGCCGTTACGCAGCTCGACCCGTTCAGCATTGATTACCGTCATGGTGTGCAGCATCCAGCTGCGCAGTGCGTCAGTGGGCTGCGTCAGCAGCGCCTGGTCCACTTCCGTCGCCAGCGTTTGTACACGCTCTTCAACACGCTGGTGCGTTAGCCAGTAAACGCTAAAAGCGCAGCCCACCAGCATCAAAAACATGGCCAGTAAACTTAAAGAGGTGATAAACGCAGATAGTTTCGTGGTTATTCGCATCCCTGTGCCTGTTCGCTGCGGTAATGACCCGTTTGCCCGCCCTGCGCCGCGCCTGACGCAAGCGCGAGCAAAATAGCACAAATTTCGCTATGCGGCAGCGCCGCTGCGTAAGATGAGCAAGTATATCCGTACCAGACAACGGTTATTCTTCGTCGTTCACCTTTTCGGCGCATTCTCATCGGCGAGGCGGGCCAGGAAATTTCATATTTTAGCGGCGAAAGTCGCGCCGATCGGCAATAGTCATCATGCTGGAAAGCCTATTCGAGCCGGGAGGTGAGCGATGAAACCCACAAAATATCTGACTGAAGCCGACGTTACGCCGGAAAGCGTCTTTAACATGCGGCGCCGCCAGGTGCTGAAGACCCTCGGCCTGAGCGCTGCCGCGCTGGGCATGCCTGGCGTGGCGCAGGCGGATGTGCTGAGCTGGTTTAAAGGTAACGATCGCCCCGCCGCGCCGGCCGGCCGCGCGCTGGATTTCAGCAAGCCGGAGAAATATCAGGCAAACCTGACGCTGACGCCGGAAGATAAAGTCGCTGGCTATAACAACTTCTACGAGTTCGGGCTTGATAAGGCCGATCCGGCCGCCAACGCCGGTACGCTGAAAACCGATCCCTGGCAACTGACGATCGACGGCGAAGTGGCGAAGCCGATCACGCTGAACATGGATGATATTTTCAAAAAGTTCGCTATGGAGCAGCGCATCTACCGTATGCGCTGCGTTGAAGCCTGGTCGATGGTGGTGCCCTGGGTCGGTTTCGAACTCAATAAGCTGCTGAAGCTGGCGGAGCCCAACAGCAATGCGCGCTTCGTCGCCTTTCAGACCCTCTATGCGCCCGATCAGATGCCGGGCCAGAAAGACCGCTTTATCGGCGGCGGACTGGACTACCCCTATGTGGAAGGTTTGCGCCTGGATGAGGCGATGCATCCGCTGACCCTGCTCAGCACCGGCGTGTACGGCAAAGCGCTACCGCCGCAGAACGGCGCGCCGATTCGCCTGACTGTGCCGTGGAAATATGGCTTTAAAGGTATTAAGTCGATCGTCAAAATCACCCTGACGCGCGATCGCCCGCCGACAACCTGGAGCCAGATCGCGGCAAACGAATATGGCTTTTATGCCAATGTTAACCCACACGTTGACCACCCGCGCTGGTCGCAGGCGACCGAACGCTTTATCGGGCCGGGCGGCACCCTCAGCGTTAAGCGTCAGCCGACGCTGCTGTTTAACGGCTACGCTGATGAAGTTGCCTCGCTCTATCGCGGGCTGGATCTGCGGGAGAACTATTGAGTGCGCCTGACGCTGAAACAGATCGTCTGGCTGAAGGCGGTCCTGCATCTGGCGGCTTTTTTGCCGCTGGTTTATCTCTTTATGGCGGCGAACCAGGGGTGGCTGAGCACCGATCCGGCGAAGGATATTCAGCACTTCACCGGCAGAATGGCGTTGAAGCTGCTGCTGGGCACGCTGCTGGTATCGCCGCTGACGCGCTATATGAAACAGCCGCTGCTGATTCGCACTCGCCGCCTGCTCGGCGTCTGGACCTTTGTCTGGGCTTCTCTCCATCTGCTGAGTTATTACCTGCTGGAGCTGGGCGTCGATAACCTGGGGCTGCTGGGCCGCGAACTGGTGTCCCGCCCCTATCTCACCCTGGGCATTCTGACCTGGCTGATTCTGCTGGCGCTGACGGTGACTTCCTTCCAGCGCGCCCAGCGCAAACTCGGCCGCCGCTGGCAAACGCTGCATAACTTTATCTATCTGGCGGCGATCCTCGCTCCCATTCACTATCTCTGGTCGGTGAAGGTTCTTTCGCCGCAGCCGCTGCTCTACGCGCTGGCCGCACTGGCGTTGTTAGCGTAGCGTTACAAAAAGTTTCGTCACTGGCTACCGCGCTAAGTTGTCTTCTCCCCATTATTTCTGATAAAAGGTGTGGCCTTCGGGCCACGCTGGATCAACTTCGCAGATAAGACCAGTATTTTGCTGCGAATTGCCCCGAAACGGATATAATGCCCGGCTTTGTTGCGCGCAGTGTCGCCTTTTTGGGCGCGGCGGGTGACAAACGGAAGATAGCAAGGTATTTTACGCGATGCCTCAATGATTGCGGGAGATGGCAGCAAGATGGCGCATAAATTTCACATTCTGCTTTTGAATGGTCCCAACCTTAATCTGCTGGGAACGCGCGAGCCGGAAAAGTATGGGCGCACCACGCTGCAGCAGATCGTCAGCGATTTGACAGCGCAGGCGAACCAGCTTGATGTGGAACTGAGCCATTTGCAGTCTAATGCGGAACACCAGCTGATCGATCGCATTCATGAGGCCAGAGGCAATGTGGATTACATCATTATTAATCCCGCTGCATTTACGCACACCAGCGTAGCATTGCGCGATGCCCTTCTGGCGGTAAGCATTCCTTTTATCGAGGTGCACCTCTCTAACGTGCACGCGCGTGAACCTTTCCGCCACCACTCCTATCTTTCTGACGTATCCGCCGGTGTCATTTGCGGTTTAGGCGCCGACGGCTACTCATGGGCTTTACAAACGGCAGTAAAACGCCTGTCTCACTCCAATTAAACAGAGTACGGAACCACACTCATGGATATTCGTAAAATTAAAAAACTGATCGAACTGGTTGAAGAATCCGGCATTGCTGAGCTGGAAATTTCTGAGGGCGAAGAGTCCGTTCGTATCAGCCGTGCACCTGCCAATGTGGGTTACCCTGTCATGCAGCAGGCTTTCGCCGCGCCGGCTCCGCAGCCTGCGCTGGCCACTGCCGTTGCGCCGATCGCAGCGCCGGTAGTTGAGTCTGCCAAGCCTGCTGAAATCAGCGGCCACATCGTGCGTTCGCCGATGGTCGGCACCTTCTACCGCACGCCAAGCCCGGATGCGAAAGCCTTTGTTGAAATCGGACAGAAAGTCAACGCCGGCGACACGCTCTGCATCGTTGAAGCGATGAAGATGATGAACCAGATCGAAGCCGACAAATCTGGCGTCGTAAAAGCCATTCTGGTCGAAAGCGGCCAGCCGGTTGAATTTGACGAGCCGCTGGTCGTCATCGAATAACGAGGCGAACCATGCTGGATAAAATTGTCATTGCTAACCGCGGTGAAATCGCGCTGCGTATTCTCCGCGCCTGTAAAGAGCTGGGCATCAAGACCGTGGCGGTGCACTCCACCGCCGATCGCGATCTGAAGCATGTGCTGCTGGCGGACGAAACCGTCTGCATCGGCCCCGCTCAGTCAGTGAAAAGCTACCTCAACATCCCTGCCCTGATCTCTGCTGCTGAGATCACCGGTGCGGTCGCCATCCACCCCGGCTACGGCTTCCTCTCTGAGAATGCCGATTTCGCCGAGCAGGTTGAGCGTTCCGGCTTTATCTTTATCGGCCCGAAAGCAGACACCATTCGCCTGATGGGCGACAAGGTTTCCGCCATTAACGCGATGAAGAAAGCGGGCGTTCCGACCGTACCCGGTTCCGACGGTTCGCTGGGCGACGACATGGAGAAAAACCGCGCTATCGCTAAGCGTATCGGTTATCCGGTCATCATCAAGGCGTCTGGCGGCGGCGGCGGTCGCGGTATGCGCGTCGTGCGCAGCGACAAAGAGCTTGAGCAGTCCATCAACATGACGAAAGCGGAAGCCAAAGCGGCTTTCAACAACGACATGGTGTACATGGAGAAGTACCTCGAGAATCCGCGTCATATCGAGATTCAGGTGCTGGCCGACGGCCAGGGCAACGCCATCTATCTGGCCGAGCGCGACTGCTCTATGCAGCGCCGCCACCAGAAAGTGGTCGAAGAAGCGCCAGCGCCGGGCATTACGCCGGAACTGCGTCGCTATATCGGCGAACGCTGCTCTAACGCCTGTATCGAAATCGGCTACCGCGGCGCAGGCACCTTCGAGTTCCTGTATGAGAACGGCGAGTTCTACTTTATCGAGATGAACACCCGTATTCAGGTTGAGCATCCGGTTACCGAGATGATCACCGGCGTGGATCTGATTAAAGAGCAGCTGCGTATCGCTGCCGGTCAGCCGCTCTCAATCAAACAGGAAGATGTGGTGATCCGCGGCCATGCGGTCGAGTGCCGTATCAACGCGGAAGATCCGAACACCTTCCTGCCGAGCCCGGGCAAAATCACCCGCTTCCACGCGCCGGGCGGCTTTGGCGTTCGCTGGGAATCGCATATTTACGCCGGCTACAGCGTGCCGCCGTACTATGACTCCATGATCGGCAAGCTGATCTGCTATGGCGAAACCCGCGACGTGGCGATTGCCCGCATGAAAAACGCGCTGGCTGAGCTGATCATCGACGGCATCAAGACCAACATTGAGCTGCAGATGCGCATCATGTCCGACGAATATTTCCAGCAGGGTGGTACCAACATCCACTATCTGGAGAAGAAACTCGGCCTGTACGATAAGTAAGCACAGCGCTGACTAATAGCGAGGCCGGTGATACCGGCCTTTTTCATTTTTGTCGCCGTAGAGGTTGCATAATGGACTGGCGTTTTCTGCAAGCGAATAAAGAGGCGCGCTGGGCGCTCTACCTGACGCTGGCCTATCTGGCCGTCTGGGGCCTCTCTGCGTGGCTGGGCGGCGATGAAACCGGCGTCACCGGCCTGCCGCGCTGGTTTGAACTCTCCTGCGTTTTTGCCCCAGTGCTGTTTATCGTGCTGTGCTGGCTGATGGTACGTCTGGTATTCCGCGATATGCCGCTGGAGGATAACGATGGAAAATGAAATCATTCTTCCACTGCTGGCTTACCTGGTGCTGATCGCCGGGCTGTCGGTTTTTGCCATGCGTAAACAGCGTCAGGGCAATTTTCTCACTGAATACTTTCTTGGCAGCCGATCGATGGGCGGTTTCGTCCTGGCGATGACCATTACCACCACCTATATCAGCGCCAGCTCTTTTATCGGCGGTCCCGGCGCGGCCTATAAATATGGTCTCGGCTGGGTACTACTGGCGATGATTCAGGTGCCGGCGGTCTGGCTGTCGCTCGGCGTATTAGGGAAAAAGTTCGCTATTCTGGCGCGCCGCTATAACGCGGTAACGCTGAACGATATGCTTTATGCCCGCTACCGCAGCACGCTGCTGATCTGGCTGGCGAGCGTTAGCCTGCTGGTGGCCTTTATCGGCGCGATGACGGTGCAGTTTATTGGCGGCGCGCGTCTGCTGGAGACCGCCGCCGGTATTCCCTACGATACCGGCCTGCTGATTTTCGGCGGCACCATCGCGCTCTATACTGCCTTCGGCGGCTTTCGCGCCAGCGTGCTCAACGACGCCATGCAGGGCCTGGTGATGCTGGTCGGCACCTTCCTGCTGCTGTTCGCCGTGATCCATCAGGCGGGCGGGCTTGGTACCGCGGTAGATAAACTGCGCGCTATCGATCCGCAGCTGGTCACGCCGGAAGGCGTCGGCAACGTTATCAATCCGACCTTTCTCAGTTCCTTTGCAGTGCTGGTCTGTTTCGGCGTGATTGGCCTGCCGCATACCGCCGTACGCTGTATCTCCTATAAGGACAGCAAAGCGATGCATCGGGGCATTATCCTCGGCACGATCGTAGTCGTCGTGCTTATGCTCGGTATGCATCTGGCTGGCGCGCTCGGCCGGGCGATCCTGCCGGATCTGGCGATTCCCGATCGGGTGATCCCAACGCTGATGATTACCGTTCTGCCACCGATGGCCGCGGGCGTGTTTCTCGCCGCACCAATGGCGGCGATCATGTCAACGATCAACGCGCAGCTGCTGCAATCCTCCGCTACGCTGATCAAAGATCTCTATTTGCGTATCGCGCCGCGCCAGAGCGCAAACGAAAAGCGTCTGCGTATGTTGTCCGGCACCATCACCTTTGTGTTAGGGGTGCTGCTGCTGCTGGCGGCATGGAACCCGCCGGATATGATTATCTGGCTCAATCTGCTCGCCTTCGGCGGTCTGGAAGCCGTTTTCCTCTGGCCGCTGGTGCTCGGCCTTTACTGGTCGCGCGCCAACGCCGCGGGCGCCATTTCCGGTATGCTGGTGGGCGCGGGAAGTTACACGCTGCTTGCCAGCCTGAATATTCAATGGGGTGGCTTCCACCCTATCGTTCCGTCATTGACCTTAAGCCTGCTGGCTTTTCTGGTCGGTAATCTGTTTGGCCGCGCGCCTGATGCTGCGCTGGAATAAAGAGAAACGCTATGCCATGGATTCAAATCAAAATTAACAGCACCGGCGAACACGCCGAAACGCTCAGCGATGCGCTGATGGAGAGCGGCGCGGTCTCCGTGACCTTTCAGGATACGCACGATAACCCGGTCTATGAGCCGCTTCCTGGCGAAACCCGCCTGTGGGGCGATACCGATGTCATCGGCCTGTTCGACGCGGAAACGGACATGGATGATGTGGTGGCGGAGCTGAGTCAGCACCCGCTGCTGGGATCCGGCTTCCGCCATAAGATCGAACAGATCGAAGATAAAGACTGGGAGCGCGAGTGGATGGATAATTTCCATCCCATGCGCTTCGGTGAGCGGCTGTGGATCTGCCCAAGCTGGCGCGACGTGCCAGATCCTGACGCCGTTAACGTCATGCTCGATCCAGGCCTGGCGTTCGGCACCGGCACCCATCCAACAACCTCGCTCTGCCTGAGCTGGCTGGACGGTCTGGATCTGGCAGGTAAAACGGTGATCGATTTCGGCTGCGGATCCGGCATTCTGGCGATTGCGGCGCTGAAGCTGGGCGCGGCGCAGGCGATCGGCATTGATATCGATCCGCAGGCGATCCAGGCAAGCCGTGATAATGCGGAACGCAACGGCGTCGCCGATCGTCTCTCGCTTTACCTGCCGCACCAGCAGCCGGAGAATTTGCAGGCTGACGTGGTGGTCGCCAACATTCTTGCCGGCCCGCTGCGCGAGCTGGCGCCGCTGATTAGCGTACTGCCGAAAGCAGGCGGCCATCTGGGGCTGTCAGGCGTACTGGCCAGCCAGGCGGAGGGGGTTTGCGAGGCCTATGCCGATCGTTTCACTCTCGATCCGGTGGCGGAAAAAGAGGAGTGGTGCCGCATTACCGGCGTACGTCGCTAAGCTGCATGACGGGCCAGTTACCGCTGGCCCGTTATCAGACGAAGCAAGCGACGATGACGGTATAATGCGAGGTAATTACGTTCAGTTCGCAACGATGTTAGCGCAATAAAGCGCCATCTGGGCGTCATATCTCTGGTTAATTACCTGATGTGGCGCTTTTTATGTTGTGATTTACGCCATGGTTTAAGAAAAATTTTTGTTCACAATTTCAGCGTATTTTTTTAATTGTTTGATTTTTAATGTAAATTAAAAAATTGACCGCTGTTTAACCTGGTTTCTCCCGTTATTTACGGCGAATTGTTCAAAGTTTGGCCTTTCATCTTCGGTAAAAAATGCGTAATATACGCCGCCTTGCGAACAGTTACGGTCACTTCTTCTTCATGCGCATTGGACACCACCAGCTTCGTAATCGACTCATTGCTGCGCCGATGGCCGGGATCACCGATAAGCCATTCCGCACTCTCTGTTTTGAGAACGGCGCCGGTATGGCGGTCTCCGAGATGCTGTCATCTAACCCTGAAGTCTGGGCGAGTGACAAATCCCGTTTGCGTATGGTGCACAGTGACGAGCCCGGCGTTCGCGCCGTGCAGATTGCAGGTTGCGATCCTGATGATATGGCCGCCGCCGCGCGCATTAATGTGGCGTCTGGCGCGCAGATCATCGATATCAACATGGGCTGCCCGGCCAAGAAAGTGAATCGTAAGATGGCAGGCTCAGCGCTGCTGCAGTATCCCGATCTGGTGAAGTCTATTCTCATCGCCGTGGTTAACGCAGTAGATGTGCCCGTTACGCTGAAGATTCGCACCGGCTGGGATCCGGAAAACCGTAACTGTGTAGAGATTGCCCAATTGGCTGAACGCTGTGGCGTTCAGGCCCTGACGATACATGGACGCACTCGTGCCTGCCTGTTCAACGGGGAAGCTGAATACGACAGCATTCGGACAGTTAAGCAGAGTGTCACCATTCCCGTTATCGCGAATGGCGACATAACTGACCCGCATAAAGCCAGAGCTGTGCTTGACTATACGGGGGCGGATGCCCTGATGATAGGCCGCGCGGCTCAGGGAAGACCGTGGATCTTCCGGGAAATCCAGCATTATCTGGACACTGGGGAGCTGCTTGCGCCGCTGCCGCTGGCAGAGGTGAAGCGTATGCTCGTTACGCATATACGTGAGCTGCACGACTTTTATGGTCCAGGCAAGGGATACCGTATAGCGCGAAAGCACGTCTCCTGGTATTTGCAGGAGCATGCCCCTAATGACCAGTTTCGGCGCACATTCAACGCCATAGAGGATGCCAGCGAACAGCTGGAGGCGTTGGAGGCATACTTCGAAAATCTTGCGTAAACGAAATAAAGAGCTGAAAGAACTATGTTCGAACAACGCGTAAATTCTGACGTACTGACCGTTTCTACCGTTAACTCACAGGATCAGGTGACGCAAAAGCCACTGCGTGATTCGGTTAAACAGGCACTGAAGAACTATTTTGCTCAACTGAACGGTCAGGATGTTAATGACCTCTATGAGCTGGTACTGGCTGAAGTCGAGCAGCCACTGTTGGACATGGTGATGCAGTATACCCGTGGCAACCAGACCCGTGCTGCGCTGATGATGGGTATCAACCGTGGTACTCTGCGTAAGAAACTGAAAAAATACGGCATGAACTGATTTTTAGTTGATGCGGTAAATGACGCCAGCCTGAGTGCTGGCGTTTTTATTTGTACAGGTTTCACAATAGCGCCTGAAGCGGTGAAACAAATGCTGCAGGATGGTAACCTTAGTTGCAATCGCGCCAGTGAAAATTACCCGCGTATTTATTCTTTCCTTATTCTCCTGACTGCCCGCTTTTTAATTGCCTGCTTTACCGTCACGCCAGTGCTGACGCCCGCTCAGTGATCTGCGTTCGCGAAAAACGTAACGTGCTTCTGACTTACATTCTGTCCTGAGCTTTGGCTCACATTGCTTCCATATAGTGAAACTATTTGCACTAATTGTGATCGAGGCGACTCGCTTTGCTTCCTTTTGGTGCGCGATAGTAGCGCTGCTCTCCCACTATTTCGGATTAATAAGAGATCTCTCCAGCCCACTCGAGTTTCTGCAAACCTGGCACCAGCTTTGCAGAGCTATGCGTGGCTGACCGCCACAGACAGGTAATAGCGCGCTGCAGAGTGCGCATCAAACATAACAAAATAATTACGCCACACAGGATGCTTTATGAAAAAGATGATGCTCTCTACGCTGGTCGCCGCCGCTGCGCTCTTCGCGGTAACTCAGCAGGCGCACGCCGGCACCACGCTGGATGCAATTAAGAAGAAAGGTTTTGTGCAGTGCGGTATCAGCGATGGGCTGCCGGGCTTTTCCTACGCCGACGCCAGCGGCAAATTCTCCGGCATTGACGTCGACGTTTGCCGCGCGGCCGCGGCCGCTGTGTTCGGCGATGCCAGTAAGGTGAAATATACGCCGCTGACCGCGAAAGAGCGTTTCACCGCGCTGCAGTCAGGCGAAGTAGACATCCTGTCGCGCAACACTACCTGGACCTCATCGCGCGATGGCGGAATGGGCTTCCTGTTTGCCGGCGTGAACTACTATGACGGCATCGGCTTTTTGACTCACCAGAAAGCAGGCCTGAAGAGCGCGAAAGAGCTGGACGGCGCGACCGTCTGCATTCAGGCGGGCACCGATACTGAGCTTAACGTGGCTGACTTTTTCAAAGCCAACAAGATGCAATATACCCCGGTGACCTTCGACCGCTCTGACGAATCCGCCAAAGCGCTGGACAGCGGCCGCTGCGATACCCTGGCTTCCGATCAGTCTCAGCTCTATGCGCTGCGCATCAAACTCGGCAAGCCAGATGATTTTATCGTTCTGCCGGAAGTGATCTCGAAAGAGCCGCTGGGCCCGGTCGTGCGTCGCGGCGACGATGACTGGTTTACCATCGTTAAGTGGTCTCTCTACGCCATGCTGAACGCTGAAGAGATGGGCATCAACTCGAAGAACGTCGACCAGATGACGGCTAAGCCGACTACGCCAGATATGGCACACCTGCTGGGCGCGGAAGGCGACTTCGGCAAAGACCTGAAACTCGACAACAAGTGGGCTTATAACATCATTAAGCAGGTAGGCAACTACCAGGAAGTCTTCGACCGCAACGTGGGCAAAGAGAGCGCGCTGAAAATCGCGCGCGGTCAGAATGCGCTGTGGAATCAGGGCGGCATCCAGTACGCTCCGCCGGTCCGCTAATTAACGATGTTAACGGGACGCCGCGCCGCGCGGCGTCCTGCCTGCGTTTTGTCTCTGAGGTTTCAACATGTCACAACGCCCAAGCGTGAAAAGGGACATTTCATTCGGTAATCCCGCGGTTCGCGCCTGGCTTTACCAGATTATCGCCGTCGTCGCGGTAGTGGTCGTGGTGGGTTATCTGATCCACAACACAATAATTAACCTTGCCAGCCGTGGCATTACGTCCGGGTTTGGCTTTCTTGAACGCAGCGCCGGTTTCGGCATCATTCAGCATCTGATCGACTACACCGAAGGCGATACCTACGCGCGCGTCTTCCTGGTGGGTCTGACCAACACCCTGCTGGTTTCTGCGCTCTGCATCGTTTTCGCTTCGCTGCTGGGGTTTTTTATTGGCCTGGCGCGCCTGTCGGATAACTGGCTGCTGCGCAAGCTTTCAACTATTTATATCGAAACGTTCCGTAATATTCCGCCGCTGCTGCAGATCTTCTTCTGGTACTTCGCGGTATTGCGTAATCTTCCCGGCCCGCGCCAGGCGTTAAGCGCATTCGATCTCGCCTTTATCAGCAATCGCGGCCTCTATGTCCCCTGCCCGCAATATGCGCCCGGCTCCTGGCCGTTTATTATTGCGCTGGCGCTGGCGGCCGCAGGCAGCTATGCGCTGTTCCGCTATCACCGTCGGTATCAGCTCAAGACCGGCCAGCTGCGCCGTACCTGGCCTGCCGCTATCGCTATGCTGGTGCTGTTTCCTGCTGTGGCGCATCTGGGCTTTGGCGCGGCCACGCACTGGGATGTACCAATGCTGCGCGGTTTTAACTTCCGCGGCGGCTTCGTCATGATCCCTGAGCTGGCGGCGCTTACCCTGGCGCTTTCTGTCTATACCTCCTCGTTTATCGCTGAGGTGATCCGCGCTGGCATTCAGTCTGTGCCGTACGGCCAGCACGAAGCCGCTCGCTCGCTGGGGCTGCCTAATCCGGTAACGCTGCGCCAGGTCATTATCCCGCAGGCGATGCGCGTCATTATTCCGCCGCTTACCAGCCAGTATCTCAACATCGTGAAAAACTCCTCGCTGGCCGCGGCCATCGGCTATCCCGATATGGTGTCGCTGTTTGCCGGTACGGTGCTGAACCAGACCGGTCAGGCGATCGAAACCATCGCCATCACCATGGGCGTCTATCTGGTGATTAGCCTGGTGATTTCACTGCTGATGAATATCTATAACCGCAAAATTGCGCTGGTTGAGCGCTAAGAGAACGGGATGACGATGTCTGTTACCACACACGAAACCTCACCGGTCGCTACGTCGCCGCTGAGACGCGCCTGGGGCTGGGCGCGTAAAAATCTCTTCTCCAGCTGGTTCAATACGCTGCTGACGCTGTTCTGCCTCTGGCTAATGTGGCAGGTAATTCCGCCCGCGCTGGAGTGGCTGCTGTTCCAGGCGAACTGGGTGGGCGAGACCCGTGCCGACTGCACCAAAGAGGGCGCATGCTGGGTGTTTATCCATGCGCGTTTTGGCCAGTTTATGTATGGACTCTATCCGCATGAGCTGCGCTGGCGTATTAATCTGGCGCTGATAGCAGGCGTAGCCTCTATTATCCCGATGTTTATGAAATCCCTGCCGCATCGCGGTCGCTACATTGCCTGCTGGGCGGTGCTTTATCCTCTCACCGTCTGGGTGCTGATGTCTGGCGGCCTTTTCGGGCTGGAGCATGTCGAAACGCGCCAGTGGGGCGGGCTGACATTAACGCTGATTATCGCCGCCGTCGGGATCGCCGGCGCGTTGCCGCTGGGTATTCTGCTGGCGCTGGGGCGCCGCTCGCGGATGCCGGTAGTGCGAACGCTATCGATCATTTTTATTGAGTTCTGGCGCGGCGTGCCGCTGATTACCGTACTGTTTATGTCATCGGTCATGCTGCCGCTGTTTATGTCGGAAGGAACCAGTATCGATAAGCTGGTGCGCGCGCTGGTTGGGGTGATTCTTTTCCAGTCGGCTTACGTGGCCGAAGTGGTACGCGGCGGCTTACAGGCGTTGCCGAAAGGCCAGTATGAGGCAGCGGAATCGCTGGCGCTTGGCTACTGGAAAACCCAGATGCTGGTGATTTTACCGCAGGCGTTGAAGCTCACTATACCCGGCCTGGTGAACACCATTATTGCGCTGTTTAAAGATACCAGCCTGGTGATCATCATCGGTCTGTTCGACCTTTTCAGCAGCGTGCAGCAGGCCACTGTCGATCCCGCCTGGCTGGGCATGTCGACGGAAGGCTATGTTTTTGCCGCGCTGGTCTACTGGATTTTCTGTTTTAGCATGTCGCGCTATAGCCAGCATCTGGAGAAGCGCTTTCACACCGGGCGTAAATCGCACTGAGGTTTTCCATGACACAAAATTTGCATCACGATTCAGCTTTAATGATTTCGCTCGAGAACGTGAATAAGTGGTACGGGCAGTTTCATGTTCTGAAAGACATTAACCTGCAGGTAAAGCCGCGTGAACGTATCGTACTATGCGGCCCTTCCGGTTCCGGTAAGTCCACGACGATTCGCTGTATCAACCATCTGGAAGAGCATCAGCAAGGGCGTATCGTGGTCGATGGCATCCATCTTAATGATGATGTGCGTAATATTGAGCGCGTACGGACTGAAGTCGGTATGGTGTTTCAGCATTTTAATCTTTTCCCGCATCTGACGGTTTTACAGAACTGTACGCTGGCTCCCATCTGGGTACGCAAGACGGCGAAAAAAGAGGCTGAAGAGCTGGCGATGCATTATCTGCAGCGCGTGCGAATTGCAGAACATGCGCATAAATTTCCGGGACAGCTCTCCGGCGGACAGCAACAGCGCGTGGCGATCGCGCGCTCGCTCTGTATGAAGCCGAAAATTATGCTGTTTGATGAGCCAACCTCAGCGCTGGATCCAGAGATGGTCAAAGAGGTGCTGGATACCATGATAGGGCTGGCGGAAGATGGCATGACGATGCTGTGCGTTACTCATGAGATGGGCTTTGCCCGCACCGTCGCTGATCGCGTGATCTTTATGGATCGCGGCGAGATCGTGGAAATGGCACCGCCGCAGACCTTTTTCTCAAACCCTGTGTCCGAGCGTACGCGTGCGTTTTTATCGCAGGTTATTCATTAACGACGGCCAACAGATCGACGCCCCGGACAGGTTCCGGGGTTTTTTATGCGCGCAAAGGGTGAATTGCAGAAAAGAAAAAAGCCCTTTGCGTATGCAAAGGGCTTTTCCTTGTTTGATGCCTGGCAGTTCCCT
>NZ_DJDN01000008.1:26868-26994 GCF_002431095.1 Pantoea sp. UBA5923
TAAGGCCGCCAGGCAAATTCTTTATTCGCCGAACTCTTACGTAACTGGTGCTGATACCCAGAGTCGAACTGGGGACCTCACCCTTACCAAGGGTGCGCTCTACCAACTGAGCCATATCAGCACACT
>NZ_DJDN01000057.1:0-24711 GCF_002431095.1 Pantoea sp. UBA5923
ATACGATCTGAACGCGAAAGGCTGGTTCCTGCAGGATGATAATTATAAAGTCGGCGCGGTTGCGGGCTATCAGGAGACGCGCTTTAGCTGGACAGCCTATGGCGGCACGTTTAACTACGACAACGGCAACTTTATCGGCAGCTTTGCCGATCGCGAGCGCGGTATTGGTTACAGCCAGCGCTTCTCTATGCCTTATGTCGGCCTGGTCGGCCAGTATCGCATTAACGATTTGGAGTTCAACGCGCTGTTTAAATTTAGCGACTGGGTACGCGCCCATGACAACGATGAACACTATATGCGCGACCTGACCTTCCGCGAGAAAACCTCAGGTTCACGTTACTATGGCGCGGCGGTCGATGCAGGCTACTACCTGACCCAACACGCGAAAGTATTCGCTGAGTTTAGCTGGAACAAATACGAAGAAGGTAAGGGCGGCACGCAGGCAATCTATAACCCAACCGGCGAGTCGGCCTCTTATGGCGGTGACGCGGCGGGCATTTCCAACAAGAACTATACGATGACGGTTGGTCTGCAGTATCGCTTCTGATGAAATAAAAAAACCCGCCGACGGCGGGTTTTTTTATTCAGTCAGTCGGGGCAACTGATTACTGCGCCGCCCGCTGTTTGCTGCGCGAGCGCAGCTTTTTCACCAGACGGTGCGCCTCCGCTTCGCTGGCTACCGCAGGCGAGGAGCCGCGCAGCGGTTTACGCGCCGATTCATGCAGCGTCAACACGGTCAGCAGACCAATCACGCCTGCGCCCATCAGATAGTAGGCGGGCATCATCAGGTTATGCGTGGTGTCCACCAGCCAGGCAGTGATCAGCGGCGTGGTGCCGCCAAACAGCGACACGGAGAGGTTGAAGCCAATCGCCAGCGCGCTGTAGCGAATGTCGGTAACAAAAAGCGCCGGCAGCGTAGCGGGCATGGTGCCGCTAAAGCAGGTATGAAGCACGCCCAGCACGATCAACCCGACAAACACCAGCCACATATTGCCCGATGTCACCAGCATCATGCAGGGAATAGCCAGCAGAATCAGGCCGACCGCGCCGCTGCCGATCACCGGACGACGGCCCAGTCGATCCGCCCAGTGACCCCAGAACAGCGTCAGCGGCATCATGACAAACATCACTACCATGATCAGCAACAGGCTACTCAGCTCGCCCATGCCGAGAATACCGGTCAGATAGCTTGGCATGTAGGAAGTCAGCATGTAGTTGGAGACGTTGAACAGCAGCACCAGACCGATACATTTGAGCATCGGCTTGCGATACTTCTTCAACATCTGCATAACTGTCAGCGCCGGTTTGCTGTGCTCAAGCGCCTCCTGCTTTTCCATATGTTGCTGAAACGCAGGTGTCTCTTCCAGCTTCAGACGGACATAGAGGCCGAACAGGCCGAGCGGGGCGGCGATAAAGAAGGGAATGCGCCAGCCCCAGTCGAGCATGGTTTGCTCAGGCAGAGCAGAGGTCAGCGCCGTGACCAGGCCTGCCCCTAACAGATAACCTCCCAGCGTCCCGAACTCCAGGAAGCTGCCCATAAAGCCGCGGCGGTTATCGGTCGAATACTCAGCGATAAAGGTAGCCGCGCCGCCATATTCCCCGCCGGTGGAGAAGCCCTGAACCAGACGCGCCACCAGCAGCAGTATCGGTGCAAGAATGCCAATGCTGGCGTAAGAGGGGATCAGACCGATACAAAAGGTGCCGATCGACATCATGATCATGGTCATCGCCAGCACTTTCTGACGACCGATGCGATCGCCCAGCGGGCCAAACACCAGACCGCCGATGGGGCGCACAAGGAAGGCGGCGGCAAAAGTGCCAAACGCCGCGATCAGCTGTGCGGTGTTGCTGGCATTAGCGAAAAAGACCTTACCGATGGTGACGGCAAGATAGCTGTAGACGCCGAAGTCAAACCATTCCATGGCGTTGCCCAACGCCGCTGCGCCGACCGCGCGCTTCAGCATGTCATTGTCGACAATAGTGATATCGTCGACCGTCAGTTCTTTTTGCTCTTTCGGCTTTTTCTGCCAGAAATGCTTTTTATCTGTGGGTTGATTCCCGGTGCTCATAATATCCTCATTGAAATAATGAGGCTCTTATAGCTTTCGTCGCCGTACTGCCATTGAACCAAGGGAAAGAAAGCTATAAGCAGCCTGTCAAAATAAATTACGGCAGCTCGTTTACACGAATTTACCTTACTATAAAAACGGCCTCGCTTTCAAATTAGCAGATTTTTAGACTGACATAGCCGATTAACCAGGCAATTACTGCCACCGAAAAATGCCGCGCTGGTTTTAAACGCTATATCTCAGCGGGTTAAGCTGAAAAGAAACTGCCGTAAAAGAAAAATATTTGGCACTGACGTTACGGAAAAGTAAAACAGAGCGGAAATAACCCGATGGTAACTAAGGTTATAAGCTAAAGGTCATTCCCCATACATCTTAAAATATTAACCCTGTTCTAAATGCGGGTTTAAGCCAGTCGGTTATGTCATCAATCTGTCACCGACAAAATAACGCGTTATTGCCGCCGCCAGCTAACATTCAGAGATGACGTCAATTGATACCGGACGCCGTACAGGCGTACGGCTCGCTTTCTGGAGGGGTTATGGCCCGTTTTAGTGATAAGCGTATCCTGATTACCGGCGGCACCAGCGGCATGGGGCTGGCTGGCGCACAGCGCATTCAGGCGGAAGGCGGCCGAGTCGCGGTAACCGGTCGCAATGCAAACCGACTTCAGCACGCCAATAGCGTGCTGCATGACAACGCCCTGCTGCTGCGCAACGATGCCTCGCTGGAGGCGGATATCGATGCGCTGGGCGAGGCGATTGAAAAATGGGGCAAACTGGATGGACTCTGGCTCAACGCAGGCTATGCCGAACTGGGCGAGCTGGAGTCGGTTACGGCGGAAGCCTTTAACGCGATGATGAACGCGAACGTGCGCGGCCCCATGCTGCAACTTGCCAGGCTCTCGCCTCTGCTTAACCCCGGCGCGTCGGTAGTGGTCACCTCGTCGTCATCCACCTATGAGGGCGCGGCGACCACCAGCCTGTACGCCGCCACCAAAGGGGCTATCGTGGCGATGGCGCGCAGCTGGGCAACCGCGCTCGCACCGCGGGGCATCCGGGTAAATGTGGTGATCCCGGGGCCAATTGAGACGCACTTTCGCGATTTTATGCCGGAGACGGCGCGCCAGCAGTTTGAGAGTTTTATTGTCAGTCAGGTGCCGCTGAAGCGGGCAGGAAAGGCGGAAGAGGCGGCGGCGGTGGCGCTGTTTCTGCTCTCCAGCGACGCCTCTTATGTGACCGGCAGCCAGTACGCGGTTGATGGCGGACTGGTGCGCTACTGAAACAGGGGCAGCCTGGGCTGCCCGCTAAGGGATTATCCCGGATAGATACCGCGTTCTTTACGCGCCATCAGGATGCGTTCACAGGCGACGATATAGGCCGCGGTACGCAGTGAACAGCTCTTCTCATTGGCTTTGTTCCAGACGTGCACCATGGCGTCGGTCATGATTTTATCCATGCGCGCGTTGATCTCCTCTTCGCTCCAGAAGAAGCTCGCCATATCCTGCACCCATTCGAAGTAGCTGACGGTTACGCCGCCTGCGTTACAGATAACGTCCGGCACCACGATAATGCCGCGCTCGGCCAGCATGTCGTCCGCCTCAGGGTAGGTTGGGCCGTTAGCGCCTTCCAGCACCAGCTTACAGCTCAGCTTCTCGGCGCGCGCGCGCGTAATCTGGCCTTCGAGCGCCGCCGGAATAAGGATATCCATATCGGTGTGCCAGAACGCCTCTTCATCGATCTTCTGCGCGCCAGGGAAGCCGAGGATCTGCTTGTGCTCCAGCTGCCAGCGGGACAGCTCAGCCATATCGATACCGTCAGAGTTGGCGATGGTTGCGCTGTGATCCTGAATCGCCACCACAGATGCGCCTGCTTCAGCAAAGAGACGCGCCGCCTCGCTGCCGACGTTGCCGAAGCCCTGTACCGCCACGCGCGCGCCCTCAACGGGAATGCCTGCGCGGCGCGCCACTTCGCGGCCGGTGATAAAGACGCCACGCCCGGTCGCCTTCTCGCGTCCCAGTGAGCCGCCAAGATGAACCGGCTTGCCGGTGACCACGCCGGTCACGGTGGTGCCGCTGTTCATGGAGTAGGTATCCATCATCCATGCCATGACTTTGCTGTTAGTGCCGACGTCTGGCGCGGGGATATCTTTCTGCGGTCCGATAATAATGCCGATTTCGCTGGTGTAACGGCGCGTCAGACGCTCCAGTTCACCTTCTGACAGCGCAAAGGGATCGCAGCGGATGCCGCCTTTCGCGCCGCCGTATGGCAGGTTGACCGCGGCGCACTTGATGGTCATCCACGCGGAAAGCGCCATCACTTCGTTCAGATCCACATTTGGATGGTAGCGAACCCCGCCTTTACCCGGGCCGCGCGACAGGTTGTGCTGTACACGGTAGCCTTCAAAGTGGCGGATAGAGCCGTCATCCATCTGTAGAGGAATATCGACAATCAGCGCGCGTTTAGGATGACGCAGCGTATCGATCCAGCGTGCCAGTTCGCCCAGATAGGGCGCGACGCGGTCGATTTGCTGAAGGTAGGTGGACCAGGCAGATGTACTGTTTTCAGACGCGTAGGATAACTTTTCCATAAAGACCTTTCTTTTTTAAAGTCGTTTATTATGTGTTGCCGTGGATGAATAGCGGATCTGACCGCTCCCCGATAATTTACCACTTACCGGAGAAAGATAATTTTTCTTACGCCGCCGAAAAAAGCGCTTCTGCTTCATTTTGGTGCAGTACAGTGCATAAATACTGCGGCTAAGCGCGACTGCACTGAATAAAGATGCCGTAATGTTGCATGAAGGTTGCATAGATGAAATTTATTACCACTTTTCAGTTCCTTGAGTTATCTCATAAATTGAACAAATTGCGTTCGCTCCGTATTGACTTTAACACCAGAAATTAGCCGCATGAGCCAGACTAATGGGATGATTACTTTAAGTAATACCGGAAGGCGTAACAGCAGGATTAAAGCGCCAGTATCGCTTCGATCTCAATTTTCAAATCGGGTGAGAAGAGTTGGCTCACCTCTACCAGCGAACTGGCAGGCAAGTGATCGCCATAATAACGAAACAGCACCTTGCGCAGCGCATCAATATCCGCAAAAGAGGTGATGAAAATAGTGACTTTCAGCAGCGCGCTGAGCGTGGTCTTTTCTGCCTCAGCGATATGCTGGAACTGTTGAAATATCACTTCCGCCTGCTCAGCAATCGATCCGCTCTGCGCCACGCTGCCAAATGCCGTAAGGCCGGAGACGTAGAGTATATTTCCCTGTTTCACCGCATGAACATAAGGCGCTTTTACCTCGCCCAGCGCGGGATAATTAATTCTTTCAATAGCAGTCATGGTCATAATCCTTTTGTATCGCGAGAGTGGAATAACGCTGAATATCTGTACTCCTGCCAGTTAATAATATAGTTCAGTAAAGTGACAATTATTCGATTTCGCTTTTCCAGCTGGCTTATTGCCATTGAGCATCATAATCGCGCGATAACCTATTGCCGCTGTTAATAACGCACCCTTTCGCTATATAATTGTAAATACAGCGAAAGTGGTTATCACCCGTCACCATTTCCTGCCGTTAATATCACCTGTAAAAACTGGCAAAATAAAAAATGAAATTTACATCCCGTGCGCTTTTCCAGCCCCGTCTTCTCAGTTTACTTATTTTCGCAGCCTTGCAGGCGCAGGGCGCAGAGCCTTCAACTGATGATACGCTGGTGGTTTCCTCCGCGCCAACGACTGGCTCAGGTCATGAAGACGCCACGCAAAAAAGCGCCATGCTGGGCAATGCGGGCAGGCAAGCGGTTCGCAACACGCCTTTTTCTGTTCAGTCGCTTTCCCGTGACTTAATGACGAAGCAGCAGCTGAAAAGCGTCAGCGCGCTCTATCGCTATATGCCGTCCGTTCAGGGCGATGGCGCGCGTCCCCAGACGCGCGGCATGCAGGGCAGCGTGGTGCAGAACAGCATGATCGACGGCCTGAACGTTGTCTCGACTACCGATTACGCGGCGGAACAGTTTGACCATATCGAAGTGCTGAACGGTCTGGCCGGTTCGCTTTATGGCCCGGCTAACCCGGCAGGGCTGTTTAATTTTGTCGCGAAGCGCGCTACCGATCTGCCGCAACATCGCCTGACGGTCGGCGGCGGCACCGGGGGCAATCACAAGGTTGCCGCGGATTTCAGCGGGCCGCTGGATCAAAACGATCGTCTGCGTTATCGCCTCAACGTACTCGATGACGAAGGCGGCGGCTATGTCAGCGGCAGCAAGGTACGCCGTCAGCTGTTCAGCCTGGCGCTTGACGCAAACCTCAGCGACAGCACTGTGCTGGAGACTAATTTCAGCTACTACCACTACTATGACAAAGGCCTGCCGGGTAAATTTGCGCTGGGCAAAGGGCTGACTTTTCCGGCCGCGCCCGATCCGAAAAAGGCGGGCCTGGGACAATATTACGCAGGCGACGATAACCATACCCTTACCGCAGGGCTTCACCTCAAACATGATTTCGACGGCAACTGGCAGGGGGAGATTGGCGTGCTGCGCCAGATCGCCGATCGCGAATCGACCGGCGTGACCAATACCTTTACCGATCGGGCGGGGCACTACACCACAACCACCTCATCCTCCACCGCCAGCCGCTTTACCATCAACAGCTATATGGCGAACCTTAACGGCGATGTTGATACCGGCTGGATACATCACCAGATCGCCACCGGCGTTCGCGGCTTTGTCTGGAAAAACCTGAATCCGGTACATGGCGGCACCTTGACGCTGGGCAGCGCCTCGCTGGAACAGCCCGCGCGCTTTAATGAACCTGACTATCCTGACTTTACCGATCGCTATCACTCAGCCACTGCGACACAGCACGCCTTTCTGCTGAGCGATAATCTTCAGTTTTCGCCGCAGTGGAGCCTCCTGCTGGCGGGCAGCGAAAGCCTGTTAAGCTCGGCCAACTACGCCAAAAGCGGCGCGCGCAGCAGCGAATCCTCCAGCAGCGGCTTCTCTGGCTCCGCCAGCCTGATGTACAAGCCGGTGGATCCGCTGACGCTCTATGTCACTTATGCAGACAGCCTGCAACAGGGCGACACCGCGCCGACGGGCGCAAATAACGCAGGCAATATTCTTGCCCCTTATCGCAGCAAGCAGGTGGAAGCCGGCGCCAAGCTGGCGGTAAACCGGCTGCTGCTCACGGCGGCGCTGTTCGAAATCAAACGTCCGTTCGCCTATACCAACAGCAGCGGCGACTATGCGGTTGACGGTGAGCAGCGTAACCGCGGCGTCGAGCTGATGGCGGATGGCGACGTAACGGAGACGCTGCGTCTCTATGGCGGCATGACCTGGCTCGACCCGCGCCTGTTTGATACCGCCAGCAGCGCGACGCAGGGCAAGCAAATTGTCGGGCTGCCGCGCTATACCGCCAGCCTGTTCGCCGTCTGGGATCTGCCCGGCATCAGCGGCGCCGATCTACACGGCGGCGCGCGCTATGTCGGGCGTCGTGCCACTGACAATGCGAATGAGGGTTGGGTGAGCGGCTATACCACGCTGGACGCGGGCGCAGCCTATAAGACCCGGCTGATGAACACGGACACCACTTTCCGCCTCGACGTAACTAACCTCACCAATCGTCACTACTGGACCAATATCGTGCCGGGCGGCCTCAATGGCTACAGCGGCGCGGGCTATGCCAGCGCGTCGATCGGCGAGCCGCGCCAGGTGCAGGTTTCGATGCAGCTCGATTTTTAAGGAGCCGAGTAATGAAGAGAGTATTGTGGAGCGCCCTGGCGCTGGGGCTGTGGGCGGGCGTGGTCTCTGCCGCCACGCTTACCGACGATCTGGGGCAAAAGATCGAACTGCCGCATCCGGCGCATCGCATCGCCGACGCCTGGTATGCGCACCACTCGCTGTTAATGACGCTGGGTGCGGGCGATCTTATCGTCGCCACCGTCAACCATCCGGCAGACAGGCCGTGGATGTTTAAGGTACAGCCGTCGCTTGGTCAGGCCCTTCAGGCGCATGGCAAAACTTTTTCCAGCGAGGCGTTAGTGGCGCGCCACGTCGATGCGATCTTCGTTCCCGCGCAGGATCCCGATGCGATCGGCTATCGTCAGGCCGCTATTCCGACCTTCAGCATGCAGTTTAACGACTTCGACTCGATGAAGCGCTCCCTGCTGACGACCGCTCAGGTCGTCGGCACGCCGGAGGCACAGCGTCGGGCGCAGCGCTATAACCGCTATCTGGATGCGCAAATCGCCGCCGTCAGCGCCAAAACCGCATCGCTGACGGAGGCACAGCGACCCCGCGTGCTGCACATTCAGTCGCTGCATCCGCTGAAGATTGACGGCAGCCAGACGCTGATTGATACCTGGATTCGGCTCGCCGGGGGAAGAAACGCGGCGGCGCAGGTGAAAGGCAATATGAAAGAGGTCTCGCCAGAGCAGATCATCGCCTGGGATCCTGACGTCATTATTATCGGCGCGGGGGCGGGCAGGCTGGAGGATTCTCAGTATGCCGCGCTGTTCAGGGGCGTAAAGGCGGTACAGCAGCATCGCGTGCTGCAAAACCCGTCAGGCGTTTTCCCCTGGGATCGCTACGGAACGGAAGTGGCGTTGCAGATCCAGTGGGCGGCAAAGCAGCTGCATCCGCAGCTCTTTAGCCAGCTCGATATCGTCGCCGCCACCCGGGATTTTTATCAGCGCTTTTATGATTACCCGCTGCGAGCTGATGAAGCAGAACGGATACTCGCCGCTTTGCCGCCGATTTCAGGCTGAAATCGCCAGCCGCCTCGCTGAACAAAGCGTGCGGCGGCTGGCGTAAAAAGCAGCGAAACGGGCGAATTCGGAACATGCCGACACATTCCCTGCTGGGAGAAAGTGTGACGTAGCGCTAAAATAACGACTTAGCCGCAGCAGAGGTCAGACAAAGATAATGATTGCACGTTTTTCCCCGATAGCTCTTTTCGCCGTTGTCGCGCTCAGCGGATGTGCGAAAAAACACTCTTACCAGGACGATCCCACTTTTACCGCCGGCCCGGCGCAGGTCAGCGTTTCACACGTTATGACGCGTGCGGATGACGGTTCATCCGTATATGTTACCGTAGACGGTAAAGACGCCGGCACCCTGAACGGCGGGCAGAGTAAAGATCTCTTTTTGACGCCGGGTAAACATAAAATCGGCGGCTACGTAGCTACGCTGTTTGGTCTGGGACGCGTGACCATCAATCCGGTCGAAGTTACGACCGCGAAGGGCGAAGTGAAACATGTCGCCTATGAAGTGAAAAGCAACAAGCCCACCTTTACCGAATGGACGCCGCCTGCCGAAGGCTAAGCGTGACACCTGGCCGGTCACAGCCTGACCGGCCTCGCCATTTCCCCCACTCGCTTAATCTCTCTCGCTATCCCGTCTGCGTGACTGCACTGCGACGCTTTACGGCTCTTATTGATTATATGTAATCATAATTGAGCATATGTGAGCACGATCAATTTATTCTTCCGCTGGTTATCCTATAAATTCTCCCGTGACGCCTTCACGAAGAAAGTGCGCTGATTAAATTTAATCAATCTGCTTCCCTACAGGAGACCAACGTGGCAAATCAAAACGGCAGCACTCACTGCCCAGGCTCTGAGGCTGCGCCGCCGCGCCGCAGTAAACCCTACGGCGCGCGCCTTCTCGGTTTGAACATGGCGATGCGTTAGCTCGCCGGTACGCTGCATCACTCATCAGAACACAGACGGGGGTCAGTGCCCCCACGGTTTCGCTCGTCCTCAAGAGAGGCTCAGATGAATACGTTTAACGCTGAAGACACCCTGATCATTGTCGGCATCGTGGCGGCTTATATCCTGTTCACCACCTGGCTGACATGGCGGCTGCGCAGTAAAAGCAGCGGCGATTTTATGGAAGGTTCGCGCGCTATGCCAGCGCTGGTCGTCGGCATCCTGCTGATGTCGGAATATATCGGCGCCAAATCAACCGTCGGTACCGCGCAGGCTGCGTTTGAAGATGGTTTTGCCGCCTCCTGGTCAGTTATCGGTGCGGCGATCGGCTTTCCTCTGTTTGGTTTCCTGCTGGTCAAACGCATCTACAGCACAGGCAAAATTACTATTTCCGGCGCGATAGCGGAAAAGTATGGCAACACCACTAAAAACATCATTTCGGTGATTATGATCTATGCGCTGCTGCTGGTTAACGTAGGCAACTATGTCAGCGGCGCGGCGGCGATTGCCACCATCCTTAAGGTCAATCTGCCGGTAGCGGCCTTTATTACCGCCATCGTCAGCACCTTCTATTTTAGCTTCGGCGGGATGAAAGGGCTGGCCTGGGTCACCATGTTGCACAGCGGGCTAAAGTATCTGGGCATTATCGCCATTATGGGCTTCGCGCTTTATAAGACAGGCGGCTTTACGCCGATGATTGACCAGATGCCCAGCTACTACTGGACATGGGATGGTCATATCGGTGCCAGCACCATCGTTGCCTGGCTGATTGGCACCATTGGCTCTATCTTCTGCACCCAGTTTGTCATTCAGGCGATCTCCTCAACGAAGGATGTGCGTTCGGCGAAGCGCGCCACCTGGGTTGCCTTCTTCTTCTGTCTGCCGATCGGCCTGGCGATTGCGGTTATCGGCGTGGCGGCGAAATATCTGCACCCGGAGATCAACAGCCTCTACGCCATGCCGATCTTCTTGCAGGATATGAATCCCTGGATGGCCGGAATGGTGACAACGTCACTGGTAGCGTCGATTTTCGTCAGCGTCAGCACCGTCGCGCTGGCTATCGCCTCGCTGGTGGTGAAGGATTTCTATGTGCCGTACCGTAAACCGACGCCGGAACAGGAGTTTAAGGCGACGCGCTGGCTGTCGCTGATTATTGGCTTCCTGCCGCTGATTTTCGTGCTGCTGGTGCCTGAAGTACTGAAGCTCTCGTTCTTTACCCGCGCGATTCGCCTGTCAATCTCGGTGGTGGCGGTCATCGCCTTTTACGCGCCATTCTTCAAAAGCGCCCGCGGCGCTAACGCCGGTCTGATTGGTGCCTGCGTGGCGACGTCAGTCTGGTATCTGCTGGGCGATCCGTTCGGCATCAATAATATGTATATCGCGCTGGTCACGCCGGCCATCATTATGGCGATCGATCACCTGATCCCAAACCGACAAGAACATAAATCGCATCAGAGAGTTGAACAGAGGGGAGTCTGATATGTCTGTAACCGTTAACCGTGATGGCGTGCTGCGCCCGGCCGAACAGGACGTACGCGTCATTACGGCGATGCTGCCATCGCCCTGTCCGCAAAACCATGCGGCCAATATCTTCCCGCTGCCAGACGGCTCGCTGATGTGCGTCTGGTTTGGCGGCACCCAGGAAGGCGTGGCGGATATCTCTGTCTACAGCTCGCGGCTGACGCCCGGTGCCGATCGCTGGAGCGAGGCGGTGAAACTCTCTGACGATCCGGCCCGTTCGGAGCAAAATCCGGTGCTGTTTCTTGCGCCTGACAAGGTGCTGTGGCTGCTCTGGACGGCGCAGGTTTCTGGCAATCAGGATACGGCTATCGTGCGCTTTCGCCAGTCGCACGACCTGGGCGTGACCTGGGGAGCGATTGACACGCTGCTTGACCAGCCCGGCACCTTTATCCGCCAGCCGATCACTGTGCTGGAGAACAGCAACTGGCTCCTGCCGGTGTTCTACTGCCGTACCCGGCCGGGTGAGAAGTGGGTCGGCAATGATGATATCAGCGCGGTGAAGATCTCCAGCGACAACGGCAAAAGCTGGCGCGACGTCGAGGTGCCTGAGAGTCTCGGCTGCGTGCATATGAATATCACCACGCTGCCGGGCGGTAAGCTGCTGGCGCTTTATCGCAGCCGCTGGGCGGATCATATTTACTACAGCCACTCAGAGGACGGCGGTGAAAGCTGGTCGCAGCCGGAGCCCACTTCGCTGCCGAATAACAACTCCTCTATCCAGGCCACTACCTTGCAGGACGGCACGCTGGCGCTGGTGTTTAACAATATGAGCGCGGCGGGCGCGACGGAGCGACGCGCCTCGCTCTATGACGAAATCGATGACGGCGACGACAGCCGGAAAGAGCCGGAGGCGCGCGAAGGGCGTAGCGCCTTCTGGGGAGCGCCGCGCGCGCCGATGACGGTGGCGATCTCGCCGGACGGCGGAAAAAGCTGGCCATGGCAGCGCAACCTTGATGAAGGCGATGGCTACTGCATGACTAACAATTCACAGCAGAAACTCAATCGCGAGTTTTCTTACCCCAGCATCAAGCAGAGCGCAGACGGCGATCTGCATATCGCCTACACCTGGTACCGGCAGGCGATCAAATATGTGCGCCTTTCGCCGGACTGGGTTAAGGAGACGCCATGATTATTGGTCATGTGCAGGCGTTAGCGATGGCGGGCCTGCCCGCTGCGCTACGCGCCATCCTTGAACGCGAGGATTGCAGCCTTGAGGCGCTGCGGCAGCGCGAAGATGGCCGCTTTCAGCCAGAGGAAGCGGAGTGGTTTTGCCATATCGGTCCGGCGCAAACCGAGCCAGCCGCGCAGCGGCATACTGAATATCACCGCCAGTGGGCCGATATCCAGCTGGTGCTGGAAGGCAGGGAAATCATCAACGCCAGTCAGCAGAGCCTGGCGCAGGCGGATGATGAAGAGCGCAAAGCGGATCTCTTTATCGCCAGCGTGCAGGCGTTGCCGGTCTCGATGCGCTTAAGCGCGGGAGACTTTGCGGTGTTTTTGCCCGGCGAGCCGCATCAGGCGCTGTGCGCAGCGCAAAAGCCAGAAAGGGTGCGCAAGGCAGTGTTTAAAATTCCAAGTACGCTTTTGGAGGAGTAGATGCCGCATGCAATTGTGACCGGAGCCAGCTCCGGCATTGGCGAGGCGATTGTTACCGCACTGCTTGATCAGGGATGGCAGGTGACGGGACTGAGCCGCAGCCGGGTGTCGCGCGATAACGCGCATTTCCGCAGCGTTCAGGTGGATATGACGGATGAACCTGCGCTTATCCGTACCCTTGCCGACCTTCCCGCACCGGATGCGCTGGTGCATGCCGCCGGTATGATGGCCGCCGCACCGGTAGGCGAGATGAATCCCGGCGTCAGCGCGCGCCTCTGGTCGCTGCACGTCCGCGCGGCGGAAATTCTGGCCAGCCGTTTCGCGCCTGTAATGGTAGAGGGCGGCCGCATCGTGCTGATTGGCAGCCGCACCTCGCGCGGGGCGGCCAGTCGCTCACAGTATGTTGCGACCAAAGCCGCCATGGTCGGTATGGCGCGCAGCTGGGCGATTGAGCTGGCGCCTCGCGGCATTACGGTAAACGTGGTCGCGCCGGGGGCGACGGAAACGCCGATGCTCTCGCAGCCGGGCCGCGAGGCGTCAAAGCCGGTCATGCCGCCGATTGGTCGGCTTATCCAGCCGCAGGAAGTGGCCGCGCTGACCGCCTTTCTGCTCTCGCCGCAGGCTGCCGCGATTACCGGCCAGGAGATGGTGATCTGCGGCGGCGCCTCGCTGTTTTAAGACGTAACGTTCAGCTGAGAGAGCTGCGCGCCGAAATGTTGCTCGATCACCTTAAACGTCTCAAGCGCCTTGATGCGGTAGAGTTGTTCTGAAGGGTGAATACAGTCGGGCGACATCATGGCGCGCCACCCAGGCATCTGTTGAATACGCTGGTACTGACTCACCAGCGGTACCTGTTCCGCGCGGGCGACAGCCGCGAGCTGCGCGGCATAAGGGGCGACATCCCATTTTTCCGCTCTGCCGCACAGCGGATGCGGCTCCTGCAGCACCACCGCTTTGCCGTTCGCTCTGGCGCTGTCGATCAAGGCTGTCATTACTTCGCTGTAGCGTTGCGGACTCACCTGATAGGGCTTCTCTATATCGTGGAAGTGATAATGTCGTGCATCGTTGGTGGCAAAATTGAGCAGGATTAAACGGGCGTTTGAGCGTTTCATCGCCTCCTGCCACGGCGGGTTATGCTCATATTTATAGCGGCCATTCAGCAGTTCGATCGCCTGCGCCGAGGGCGCGCCGTGATTAATGACGCGCACGCCGCTGCCGTACTTCGCCTGTAATAGCTGATTCAGTACGGCAATCTCATTGTGCTCGCTGACGATATTGCGCAGCCGACCCTCTTCCCGCACTGCCAGTACCCCTTTCGTACTCGACCCTCCCCAGGCTTCAATAATAAAGGTGCCGGGCGGGGTGGTTTGCGCGACGGTCGGGGATGAAACTTTCATCATCAGCGCAATATATAGCGCCATTTTTAAATGGAATTGTTTTTGCAGCATATCGTTCTCAGCACGTTGCCTGAAATGAATATCGCGAATAAAACACGATTCTCATCAAGTTAACAAATTTAATTGGCTGCCAACAACCCTGAAATGGCCGATAGTTAGCGACGAAATTATATCGCTGCTTTGTTCTTTTTGCTGGCTCTCTTTGCAGGTTTAATCAAGGCGAGCAGATCTCATTTTCGAGTTTCGATGAATAAATTAAGCCAATTCTTATCCGTAAGCACTGTTTCTTATATTGTCTGGTCTTATCTGTCGCCTCGTTTGAGGAAGTCAGACCATTCATTGCGCGGAAGGCAGAGGGAATAAAAATCTGCATCAGTATAAGTGATTGTAATTTAATGTATGATTCTGATTTATCTCTTGCGGGTACTTTAATTGCCAGGTGGCTTTTAAGTGGCGTTTTTCCTAATTGATTAAGTTATCTCCAGGTATATTCCTAATATCTGATCGGCAGAATGATTTTTAATGTTAAGTAATGATACGCTTTGCCTATACAGGCCATTCAGGGATATTCCGATTTTTGCATGGCTCACTTCATCAGGTCAGGATTATTTCTCTTTCACGTTTCGTTGTTTAAATGCGACGAGAGAGGGGCTGCGTTCTGGCGACTTTTTGAGAAGGGTATAACGTGGAAAATAAAACGTTTCTCTCAAGCCGAAATATCGGCCTGGATTTCCTGCGCGCGCTGTTAATTCTGGAAGGGGTTTTATATCATGCTGCGCGAAGTCTTCCCGGTGGAAATAACTGGTACTATGTTTCCGGTAAAAATGAGGCGGACGGCTTTACCGCGCTGATCGAATTTGTGCATACCTTTCGTATGGAAGCCTTTTTCTTCCTGTCGGGAATGTTCTCTGCGATGGTCATCCTGCGTAAAGGCACCGACTTTTTTTACAGTAACCGCAAGATGCGTGTCGTCGTGCCGCTGATCTCCGCTTTCCTGTTTATTCCAGGGCTGATGTATCTTATTAACGCCTTAATCGACGGTGAGTCCTTAACCACACAGGGCGCGCTGGGGGCCTATACCTCGCTGCACCATCTCTGGTTCCTGGTATCCCTCACGGCGATGTCGTTTTTGATTCCGGTGAGCCTCTATCAGCGCGCGGCGGCGTTGATGCGACGCCTGCCTTTCCCGCTGCTGGTGGCGGCGCTGGTTATCGCGGCGAACCTGTTCTTTGTCGTGAAGTTCTTCGTTAAAGACTTTGGCGAATGGGTCAATTTAATCCCGGTTACCGCGCGCTTTATGGTGTTCTACGCGGCGGGGTATGCGCTCTATCTCAACAGCGATCAGATCCCCCGTCAGGCGCGCAATATCCTGGTCAACACCAAAGTGGTGCTGGCGCTGGGCGTGGCCTGCTGGCTGGTGTTCTATGCCATCTTCCACTACAACATCACCAGCAGCCTGAAATATCTGCCGGTGCTGTGCGCCAGCCTCTTCTCGGTGATCTTCTCTTACTGGGTGGTATTCACCTTTGAGAAGCTGCGCATGAAAGAGAGCCGCCTGGTGAGGGGTGTAGTGGATTCAGCACTGGTGATTTATATCATGCACTACCCGCTGGTGATCACCTTCGCCTGGATGCTGGACGGCTACCTGCCAGATACGCTGCCGGTGGCCTATGTCGCGGTGGTCACGCTGCTTGGCCTGATTTGCAGCGCCGCGCTCTATCTGATCATCAAACAGCTGCCGCTGATGGCGCTGCTGTTCGGTCTGAAACCGGCTCGGGTGCAGACCATACCGGCGACCCATCCCCGCAGTTAAGCGCCTTATTTTGCCTGTCGCTCGCCGGACGCTGTTCGGCGGGCATTCTGTTACAAACCTCTTCATTTAAATGCAATAAAAGCGGTTATGCTCTTACTACTTCAGACAACCGTGTAGCGAAGGGATCATGATTGTAAATTGCATGGTATATCGCCCTGGCCAGACCGGGCAGGCATTAGATGTAGAAAAAATCAGCGACGTTATCAGCGAACCGGATGCCTTTATCTGGATGGGGTTGTATCAGCCCGAAGCGGAATTTATGTATAAAATTCAGCGCGAGTTCGGGCTGCATGACTTAGCGGTAGAGGATGCGTTATGCGCGCACCAGCGGCCCAAAATCGAACAGTATGGCGAGTCGATGTTTATCGTTGTGAAGACCGTCAGTTCGGAAAACGAACATCTTCACTTCGGTGAAACGCATATCTTTATTGGTAAAAATTTCCTGATAACGCTGCGCCACGGCGCTTCCGACAGCTATTCCCCTATTCGCGAGCGCGTGGCGCAAAACAGCGATCTGCTCGATCACGGGCCAGGCTATCCGCTCTACTGTATTCTCGATTTTATTGTCGATCGCTATGGCGAATATACCGCCTCGCTCGGCGACAAAATTAATGAGATGGAGGCGGCGCTGTTCCGATCTGAATTTGATAATCTCGCGGTGAAGAAGGTCTATCGTCTGCGTCGCGAGCTGTTAAGCCTGCGCAATGCGGCGCAGCCGCTGGAAGAGATTTGTCAGCAGCTGGTTCGCCTGCATGAAGATATCGTGCCGAAAGAATTACGCGCCTACCTGCGCGATGTGCAGGATCATGCGCGCCACGTAGTGACCGACGCGGAGGACATGCGCGAAATGCTCACCAGCGCCATGCACGTTAACCTGGCGATGGTGGCGGTGCAGCAGAACGAGGTCACGAAAAAGCTGGCGGGATGGGGTGCGATACTGGTGATCCCAACGGTAATTTTCAGCATGTATGGCATGAACTTTAAAGAGATGCCGGAGCTGAACTCACCGCTGGGCTATCCGCTAGCGCTAGGCGGAACCATTGTCGGCTGCTTCCTGCTCTGGCTGCGCCTGCGCAAGTCGGGCTGGCTATAAAACTCATGCCGCGACGCGCTGCCGCCGCGGCGTAACCGCTTACTCTTCGATAGAGGTCAGCAGCGCATTTTGAATAATGCGCTGCGCCTTCAGCGGATTCTGCTCCAGCTGCGCCGCCTGAAGGGCAGGCATATCCAGTTTATCGAGCGCGCGGTAAATGTGCTTGAGAAAGCGGATTGAGAGGTTAGCGGCTTCAACATGATCTTCGCGGAACGGGAACTGGTCGAGTTGCCACACGCCGTCCCAGTTATTGCACTTCAGCACGTAGAAGAATTCGAAAATTTCGGTCATATGTACGGTGCCGACCACCAGATCGTCATCCCAGCCGCGTAGGTTATCGTTCACATCCATACCGAACAGGCGGCCGCGATCGATAATCAGCTGCGCAGAACCGGCCGGTGACTCCCCGGCGAACAGTGCATGACCGAAGTCCAGCAGGATCCCCACGTTGTCCAGACCGATCTCTTCAATGCCCAGCAGCGATTTCGCCGCTGAATCCCAGGTCATTTTTACGCGCGGCTCGCGCGGCTTGTACTCAATAGCGAACTTCACATCCGGGTTCGCGCCTGCCAGTTCGCGCATGCCATCAACAGCCAGCTTCCAGAGATTTTTATGATCGACCTGGAATGGGTAATCCCAGCCGTCCTGACCGGGCCAGACCTTAACGTAGTTCGCGCCCAGTTCGCGTACTACGTCGGCCGCTTCGTTCATCAGCGCCAGCGCCTCAGCGCGCACCGCCGCGTCTGGGTGGGTAAAGGCGCCGCGTGAGAATTTGCGCAGATAAATTTCCGGCGTGACGCCAATCGCTTTCAGCCCTGCTTCCTGTAAGGCCTGCTTCACATCGCCAACCGAGACGCCGGGGGTAAAAGGATAGGGCACGTCAACATAAGAGAGATCTTCAACTTCGGCGGCCAGCTTGATCTGATCCAGCGTGCTGAGCGCCGGGCCGTAGCCGTCTACCGCGTAACGATCGATGTAATTTGCGAAATGCCACAGGCCAGCGCCAAACTTCGGATAACTGTAGTTACTCATTGCCGATTTCTCCGTTCAGGATGCAGACAGAAGCGTGGTCGGATTGCAGCCGCAATCCATATGTGAATATATATTCATTAAGGATTATATATTCCATTGTGCGGGCGTAAGCGGCTGCGTTGCCAGCGGAGAGCGCGATAAATGTAAGATGGGTCACATAAAATCGTGGGTTCAGGAAAAGGTGCAGGTAAACGCGGGGTGAATCTGGCGTCTTGCGCTGAAACGGCAGGGGCTGCATCCTGGCTGGGATTGCCCGGTTCGGCTCAAACCTTGCCGGTTTTCACTCGCTTGCCGATCTCCCTGAGCGGAGAATACGCCTCTGGCCGCTGGGGGCCGTCATCCAGGCTCATAGCAAACATCAACATATGCATGATCATCATCAGGGAGATAGCCGAGCGCCTCGCGGTCCGCCACGGTGATGCGCAGCCTGGCCAGCACGCGGTAGCGGCGCATCAGAGTAGACACCGCGGCCACAGAAGATATAACGGATTTTATCCGTCTGGTTTCTGACGATCCGTCCTAAGCCACCAGCATGATGGAGCATCAAAAAAAAAAGCCCCAGTTAACCCACTGAGGCTTTTCCCATACAAACCAGGGTTCAGCTAAAGCCAGCGCCCAGCAGCTGTTTTTCAGTACGGCAGCCGGGCATCATCGCCTCCAGACCCGCGATAAGCTCGTCGCTAGCCTGATGCAGCGCATCAATTGGCATTTCCGGCAGGCTCTCCAGAATAAACCACATCTGTTGTGCGCTGGCGTCCAGACGGGTACGTACGCCCTGACGCCAGTTCCAGCGACGACAGGTCACGCCGATATCGTCGCGCCAGATTACCTCGCCCGGCTCTGGCGTCTCTTCACAGGGTTCGCCTGCGTTCAGGGTATCAAAACGCTCGCTGCCGTTGGCGCGCACCAGACGCGGATTGCCAACATAGGCTGCGGCGTTTTCACCGCCGATCGGCAAGGCGTATTTAATACTGATGGCGTTATAAAGATCGACGACCGGATCAATGGTGGGCAGTGAGCCATCACGGGCCACGCGTTTACGTAAGGCTTCAACCGAACTTGGCGTCCGGGCCGGTTTTGCGCCGAACGCTTTGAACACCTCGCGCCATGCGGATATATGCGCCTCAGCGTAAGGCACATCCTCTGAGACGACAGCGCGGCAGGCGTCATTAAGCGCGTCGCGCGCAATCTGCGGGTGCTTCACCTCGCTCGCTTCAACGAGAATACTGATTGCGCGAAAGCCCGGCGCCAGCGCAATAACGGTGAGTTCAACGTCAGGGGAAAAAGAGAACATCGCTATTCCTTATAAGTAAAGACTGGATGAAGTGTAGCGAGGGATGCCCGTCGCTGCCTCCCTTCCTCTCTGGCGTCGCCGGGTCAGAGCCGCAGGCCAGATATAAATCCAGGAATATGCTGAATCCATGGCTAATTGCATGCCTTTTGCTGTGCGACTGTATTATTTGTCTATACTGAAACTGGACTTGATAATTTTAGTGAGGGAATCATGAAAAAGACGATTATTGCACTTTCTGCTCTGATGCTGGCTGCTCCGGTTTTTGCGGCTACTACACACGCTACCGATGAAACCGTGGCTGAAGCGCATAAAGGCGCAGACACTGCGAAAGAGAAACTGCACAAAGTGCAGGACACCGGTTCTGAGCAGAAGCTGAAGGCAGAACATGCTGCCGAAGGCAAAAGCGACGCGACCACCAGCAAAATCAGCGAAGGTTCGCAGAAAGCCTGGCACAGCACCAAGCAGGGCAGCGAAAAAGCCTGGGATAAAACCAAGCAGGGCGCTGAAGACCTGAAAAATAAAGCGACAAACTAAAAGAAAATGGCCGGTTGAACCGGCCATTTTTTTCATCCTCTCTCCGCCTTCAGGCGCACCGCAGTTCGACCCGCCAGCAATGACACCGCAGCCATCAAAATAATCCCCCAGCAGTAGTAGTTAGCCGTAGCGGCAAGGCCCAGCAGCGGCACCGCGAAACCGGCCAGCAGCGCTGGCAGGGCAAAGGCCAGATAGCTCTTCACCAGAAAAGCAGCGAACAGCCCGGCGCGCTCATGACTCTCCGCCAGCGGCATCACGATTTTTATAATGGTTGAAAATACTGAACCGAAACCCTGTCCGGCTACCGCAGTGCCAAAAAACAGCAGCGTCGTCAGATGATGATTAATACCGAGCAAGGTCAGGCTAATGCCCGTTATCAGGGCGAGCGTGCCGGTAAACAGCGCGCGCTGCGGCGGCCAGCGGCGGAAGATAAATACCGATGCCGTGGCGCTGAGCATCAGCGTCGCCACCACGGAGCCGCCGACAAACGGCGAAGTCAGTCCGGTCGTGAGGATGACCAGCGTGGGCATCAGCGACAAATAAAATCCGCCCAACGCCCAGGTCGCCACATTTACCGGCGCCAGCCGCAGTAGTGGGCCAAGCGCACGCGGCGGAATGGCGACGTTCGGTTTTAAAGCGCGTAGCGCGCCCGGCACTGGGGATACGGTTTCGGGCATCAGGGGCAGCAGCGCCAGCGCCAGCAGCATCAGCATAAACAGCAGGGCGTAAACCGAAACGGTAGGGAAAGGCGCGAAGGTCACCAGAAGCGCGCCTGTCATTGTCCCTGCCAGCATGCCGAGAAAGGCCGTAATGGAATTCAGCAGCGGGCCGCGCACCTTATCGCCGTCGAGGATCGTCGCGCCAAAAGTTGGGAGCGCGATGCCGGTCGCTACGCCCTGAATAATGCGCGCGGCAATCAGCATTTCCGCCGAGTTCGCCAGCATAAACACCGCCAGCGCCAGGGTGTTGCATAAGAGCGCCGCCAGGATCATCACGCGCCGCCCGGTAAAGTCGGAAAGACGGCCAAACGTCAGCAATGCGATAAGCAGGCTAAAGGCATAGCTGGCGAAAATCAGCGTAATGGTAACCGGCGACAGATGGTAAAGGGTATGATAGAGCGGATAAAGCGGCGTCGGCGCGCTGCTGGTCGCGGAGATAAGCGTAGCGCAGACAAAGCTATAAAACGTAATACGTGCAGCGGCAGCTGCGGGCAGTGCTGGCGAAGTGGAAGTCATGATAATCACCTTAAAGCAAAATATTAGCTTTAAGTGAGGTATACTTGCTTTTTTGCGTTAACGCAATATCTTTGCATTAAACAATTTTAGTCGCTTTTAGTTCTTTGCTGAGAGGAAAAAGATGGCCAGGGAGATGATCCGGCAGGGCGGACGCAGCGCGCGCATTCAGGAAGAGGTGCACAAAGCGGTTAACGCGCTGCTGAAAACGCATGACCGCAGCGAACTTACAGTACCGATGGTGGCGGAGTCGGCTGGCGTCACGCCATCTACAATTTATCGCCGCTGGGGCGACCTGTCGCAGCTGCTTGCCGACGTCGCGGTTGCGCATATGCGTCCTGTCGGCGAACCCGAAGACACAGGCGATATGCAGGGCGACATGGCGGCGTTTATCCAGCAGTACGCTGAAGAGATGTCGTCCAAAGTCGGGCGGCAGATGCTCGCCGATATTATTGGCAGCGGCGGCGGCAGCGCGACGGTAAAGTGCTGCGGCTTTACTTATCAGCACCTGGAAACGCTGCAAAATCGCGCGATAAAGCGCGGCGAAGCGGGGTTCTCGGTTGACGAGGCGGTGGATGTTGTCGTTGCGCCGGTGATCTATCACATCCTGTTTGAAGATCGCGACCCCACATCTGACTATTGTCGCGAACTGGTGGCGCGGCTGTTTCAGCGGGGAGAAGGCTAAGGCTGCGTCTGATCTGAACAGCAAAAGCCGCGCTAATTAACCATCCTGCTGTAGTTACAACATACTTATTATCTGTCAATCAATACAGTCAGCAAAGTGCCCAAGGTTGCATAAAACAGCCTGGCAGCAAAAAGAGACGAGCGGGACATGACGCTGAAAAGGGCCTCGGTAAAGCCTGTTCTCTTTAAATTCATATGACTTTTGCCCGCTGAGAAGGCGAATAATTGATATCGCTCAAAAATAGCAGCGCATTAAGTCGCTATATATTTTTATAAATAACGAAAGGGCATGCGTAAAGATGTTTATTTCCGGAAAAAGCTTTATCGTTTTTTTACGCTATAAAAGAAAGAGAGTGAGGGAAGGGCAGTTAAAAGCGATTTCTGATTATTATTGCAGTTTTCTTTGATGCTTATCAAATTGCCTCGCTGCGCAACTGGTCATCTGTTTTTAGGCTGCTAAAATATACCTAAAATTAGGTAGTTAAGCCATCCCCCTTATTGCACAACTCAGCGTTACCTTGCGCTGAATCATAAAAGCCCCTACAAATCCTCTTGTTTTTCCGGCCTGCTGCGATAGGCTTATTACCTATTCTACAGGACGGAATATTCGCCGAATAACGACGCCTGATATAACCGCTATTTCTTTATTACAGGCAAAACGTTTCTGGCGTCGTCATCTGATTCTCATTCAGATTCGTATAAATACGGATTTATTCAGTTTCTCATTTATTAATTTTAAAAACTACTCGCAGACAGCGGGAGAGATCCGTCTGCTGCTTATTGGGAGGATATGTGAGCGTAAAACCTCATTCCACGCACGCCAGGCACAGCGCACTTGAAAACTGGGCGCCGGAAAACCAACAATTCTGGGAAAGTCAGGGTAAACATATTGCCCGGCGTAATTTAATTATTTCCGTTGGCGCGCTGCTGCTCGCGTTCTGCGTCTGGATGCTGTTCAGCACCGTGGCGGTCAACCTTAACCGGGTGGGATTTAATTTCACCGTCGATCAGCTTTTCTTGTTAACGGCGCTGCCTTCTCTCTCCGGGGCGCTGTTTCGCGTGCCTTACTCTTTTGTCGTGCCGGTAGTCGGCGGTCGTCTCTGGACGGTGATCAGCACCGCCGTGTTGATCATTCCCTGCGTCTGGCTGGGTTTCGCCGTTCAGAATCCCAGTACGCCTTATGGCGTGTTTATCATCATTTCGCTTTTCTGCGGCCTGGCAGGCGCTAACTTCGCGTCAAGCATGGGCAATATCAGCCTCTTTTATCCCAAAAGCAAACAGGGCTCGGCGCTCGGTATTAACGGCGGCCTGGGCAACCTGGGCGTCAGCGTGATGCAGCTGATCGCGCCGCTGATTATCGTGGTGCCGTTCTTCGTAGGCGGCGCGACGCTGGAGGATGGCAGCCAGTTGTGGCTCGCGAACGCGGCGTGGATCTGGGTGCCGCTGCTGGCCATCGCCGCTATCGCCGCCTGGAACGGAATGAACGATATCGCCGGCATGCGCGCCTCGCTGCGCGAACAGCTGCCGGTGCTTAAGCAGGGACACCTCTGGACGCTGGGGCTGCTCTATCTGGCTACCTTTGGTTCCTTTATCGGCTTTTCAGCGGGCTTCGCTATGCTGGCGAAAACGCAGTTTCCGCAGGTGGACATTATCCATCTCGCCTTTTTCGGCCCGCTGCTCGGCGCGCTGGCGCGCTCGGCAGGCGGTTTTCTCTCTGACAAATTTGGCGGCGTGCGCGTAACGGCCATCAATTTCCTGCTGATGACGATCTTCTCCGCGCTGCTGTTCCTGACCCTGCCCGGCACCTCCGGCGGCTCGTTCCTGAGCTTCTACGTGGTGTTTATGGGGCTGTTCCTTACCGCCGGTCTCGGCAGCGGCTCAACCTTCCAGATGATCGCGGTGATTTTCCGCCAAATCACGATAGACCGCATGACTGCGCAGGGCCGCAGCGCGCAAGAGGCGCAGCACGCTGCGGTAACCGATACGGCGGCCGCATTGGGCTTTATTTCCGCCCTGGGCGCGGTGGGTGGGTTCTTTATCCCGAAAGCGTTCGGCACCTCACTCACGCTGACCGGTTCGCCCGTCGGCGCCATGAAAATTTTTCTGGTCTTTTACATCGTTTGTCTGCTGTTGACCTGGCTGCTGTATGGCCGTCGCAAAACCAATAACAACTAAGCAGAGCAATGAGCACTAACCATACTGGAGATGCGCAATGAGCAAACTTCTCGACCGCTTCCGCTATTTCAAACAGAAAGGCGACAGCTTCGCAGAGGGACACGGTCAGGTCTATAACACCAACCGTGACTGGGAAGACAGTTACCGGCAGCGCTGGCAATATGACAAAATCGTACGCTCGACGCATGGGGTTAACTGCACCGGCTCCTGCAGCTGGAAAATCTACGTCAAAAATGGCTTAGTCACCTGGGAAACGCAGCAGACCGACTACCCGCGTACGCGCCCCGATCTGCCCAACCACGAGCCGCGCGGCTGCCCACGCGGCGCCAGCTACTCCTGGTACCTCTACAGCGCCAACCGGCTGAAATATCCGCTGGTGCGCAAGGTGCTGCTGGAGATGTGGCGCGAGTCGCTGGCGCAGCACAGCGACCCGGTCGATGCCTGGAACGCCATTATGGCGGACAACGAAAAGAGCAAAATCTATAAATCGCAGCGCGGCCGCGGCGGTTTCGTGCGCGCCAGCTGGAAAGAGCTGAACCCGCTGATCGCCGCAGCCAACATC
>NZ_DJDN01000057.1:24892-25283 GCF_002431095.1 Pantoea sp. UBA5923
CTGATCGCCGCAGCCAACATCTGGACCATCAAACATTATGGGCCAGACCGCATTGCGGGCTTCTCGCCGATACCGGCCATGTCGATGGTCTCCTATGCGGCAGGGACGCGCTATCTGTCGCTGATTGGCGGAACCTGCCTGAGCTTCTACGACTGGTATTGCGATCTGCCGCCTGCGTCGCCCATGACCTGGGGCGAACAGACCGACGTGCCTGAATCCGCCGACTGGTACAACTCTAACTACATTATTGCCTGGGGTTCCAACGTGCCGCAGACGCGCACGCCGGACGCCCACTTCTTTACCGAGGTGCGTTACAAAGGTACTAAAACGGTTGCTATCACGCCTGACTATTCAGAAGTCGCCAAGCTGTGCGATCAGTGGCTGGCGCCGA
>NZ_DJDN01000058.1:0-517 GCF_002431095.1 Pantoea sp. UBA5923
TACCCGCGCCGTTAGGGCCGATAATGCCGACGATAGCGCCTTTCGGTACGGAGAAAGAGAGATCGTCGATCAGTACGCGGTCGCCGTAGGATTTGGTCAGGTTTTTCACCTCAACCACTTTATCGCCCAGACGCGGACCTGGCGGAATAAAGAGTTCGCTGGTCTCGTTACGTTTCTGATATTCGGTGCTGTTCAGCTCTTCAAAACGGGCCAGACGCGCTTTGCCCTTAGACTGACGGCCTTTAGCGCCCTGACGTACCCACTCCAGCTCTTTCTCGATCGACTTACGACGCGCGGCTTCGGCAGAAGCTTCCTGCGCCAGACGCTGATCTTTTTGCTCCAGCCAGGAGGAGTAGTTGCCTTCCCACGGAATACCTTCGCCGCGGTCCAGCTCAAGGATCCAGCCCGCTACGTTGTCGAGGAAGTAACGGTCGTGGGTAATCGCCACAACGGTGCCTTCAAACTCGTGCAGGAAACGCTCCAGCCAGGCCACAGACTCGGCGTCCAGGTGGTTGGT
>NZ_DJDN01000058.1:577-861 GCF_002431095.1 Pantoea sp. UBA5923
TCGGTTCGTCCAGCAGCAGCATGTCCGGCTTTTCCAGCAGCAGGCGGCACATCGCCACGCGGCGACGTTCACCACCGGAAAGGTTGCCGATTTTGGCATCCCAGTCCGGCAGACGCATCGCATCGGCGGCGCGCTCCAGCTGAGTTTCCAGGTTATGGCCGTCGTGCGCCTGAATCACCTCTTCGAGACGACCCTGTTCAGCCGCCAGCTTGTCGAAATCGGCGTCCGGCTCGGCGTAGAGCGCGTAAACCTCATCCAGACGCTTCAGCGCGCCGACCACTTCG
>NZ_DJDN01000058.1:1041-1568 GCF_002431095.1 Pantoea sp. UBA5923
TTCAGCGCGCCGACCACTTCGGAGACCGCTTCTTCAATAGATTCGCGTACTGTCTGTTCCGGGTTGAGCTGCGGCTCCTGCGGCAGATAACCCACTTTGATGCCCGGCTGCGGACGCGCTTCCCCTTCGATATCTTTATCGATGCCCGCCATGATGCGCAGCAGCGTTGATTTACCCGCGCCGTTCAGGCCAAGCACGCCGATTTTTGCGCCCGGGAAAAAGCTGAGGGAGATGTTCTTCAGAATATGACGCTTCGGCGGTACCACTTTACCGACGCGATGCATGCTATAGACGAATTGAGCCACGTTGTAATGAGCCTCTGATTCTGGTGGGTGAATTAGTGACGAAGTTTAGCCTTTTTGCCTGGCTAATCCCAGCCGCGCGCCGGGATTATTCCGGGCGCGCAAGGTTGTTACGCGTAAAGAGAAAAGGCAGGGTCAGGCTGAATCGGGCAGACGCAGCGGCAGCGGCTGCTGCGCCAGCCACTCCGCCAGCGCCTTGTCCGGCGCGCTGTCGCTCACCAGCAG
>NZ_DJDN01000058.1:1737-2032 GCF_002431095.1 Pantoea sp. UBA5923
CGCGCTGTCGCTCACCAGCAGGTCGAAGCGGTGCAGTTCGCCGATGCGAGCGGGCAGCACCTTGCCGAATTTGCTGCTGTCCGCCACCAGCACTCGCTGGCGCGCGCGCAGCATCGCGTGGTGCTTCATCGCCAGCTCGTTGAGGTTGTAACAGGTCGCGCCCTGATCTTTGTCGATGCCCGCCGCCGAGATAAACGCCAGCGACGGGCAGAGGGTGTCAAGAATCGTGTGCGCCCCGATCGGCGTGAACAGGGCGTTATCGACGTGAAACTCGCCGCCGCTCAGAATAACGTTG
>NZ_DJDN01000058.1:2259-4029 GCF_002431095.1 Pantoea sp. UBA5923
GGCCGTCAGGCAGGGCGTCGATGATATAGGGAATGGTGGTGCCGCAGTCGAAGAAGACCGTATCGTTCTCGCTAATCAGGCTGGCGGCAGCCTGCGCCAGACGCTGCTTTTTCGCCGCGTTCTGGCCATGCTGGTCAGAAACAAAATAGTGCCCGACGTGATTTTTCGGATCGCTGACGATATAACCGCCCAGCAGCACCACGGCTGATGCCGGCTCGCTCAGATCGCGTCGAATGGTCATCTCCGAGACGCCCAGCAGTTGCGCAGCATCTTTCAGATGTAGCTTGTCGGTACGTTTTAACGCCAGGGTCAGTTTCTGGATGCGTTCGTCGCGCCGGGTTTCCATAGACGTCTCTGTTGTGGTTGATGGCCGAAAGAAATGCGATGCAGGCGCCTCGCCGAGAAACAGCGATAATTCTCGCAATTTTAATAAGTTGCGTGTTCAGTCTACTAAGCGGTCAATCTTACCTGTAATAAGATCGCCTCGCAAACGCCGCCTTGCTCGTTCCCGCGTCCGGTCTCTGTCATAAAAGTGTCATATAAAACATCGGTTTATAGCGTAAAGCCTGCGCTCGTCGGGACGATAACCATGGGGGATGCCGTCCGGCGTCTCACTTAATTATCAGCAGGTATCGGCTTTATGAAGCTAAATCATTTTAAAATCGGTCAGCGACTGGGCTTTCTCGCCACGCTGTTGTTGCTTGCCACGCTGTTAATGGGACTGCGCGCCCTGCAGATCAACCTGCAGGCGTTGCATAACAATGAGGCGATAATGGCGCGTGAGATGCTCATCGCCGAGAGTATCGATACGGCGCGCAGCGCCCAGGTCCAGTTCAAGATTCAGGTCCAGGAGTGGAAAAACACGCTGCTGCGCGGGACGCAGGGCGAGGAAGTTTTCAATAAATATAAAACCGCCTTTCTGGAAGAGAGTCGCCAGACCCAGGCGCTGCTCACCAGGCTGAGTCACATTCAGGCGGCGCTTGGCATCGACGGCGTCAGCGTCGCGAAGGCGCGCGAGGTGCATGCCGGGCTGGAACAGCGCTATCTGAGCGCGCTCAGCGACTATAACGTTCAGGACGTCAACAGCGCAGGACGAGTCGATAAGCTGGTCACCGGCATCGACCGCGCGCCGACGCAGATGATCGACGGGCTGGTTAACGACACGCTGCAGCGCGCGCAGGTGATGCATAAAGAGATTGAGAGCGATAACCTGGCGCACTATCACCAGACCCGGCTGCTGCTGCTGGCGGTTATGCTCTGCATTTTGCTGGCGGGCGGGCTGGTGACGCTGTGGCTGATCAAAAGCATTACCCGGCCGTTAAATCAGGCGATCGATATTGCCAAAACCGTGGCGTCGGGCGATCTGCGCGCTCACATTGAGGTGTCGGGCCGTGACGAAACCGCGCAGTTGATGACGGCGCTGCGCGATATGAACCATAGCCTGACGCGAATTGTGACCGGCGTGCGTACCGGCACCGACGCTATCGCGCAGACCACCGAGCAGGTCGCACACGGCAGCCGCGAGCTATCATCGCGCAATGAGGCGCAGGCGAGCGCGCTGGAGCAGACGGCGGCGTCAATGGAGCAGCTTACCTCCGTGGTGAAAAACAACGCCGGCAATGCGCAGCACGCCAGCGATATCGCCCGTGAGGCGCGGCAGCGCGCCGGGGAGGGCGGCGAAGTGGTGGAGAAAGTGGTAGTAGCGATGGATGAGATCCACCAGTTCTCACGCGAAATCAACGAAATCGTCAGCGTTATCGACGGCATCGC
>NZ_DJDN01000058.1:4239-9587 GCF_002431095.1 Pantoea sp. UBA5923
GGAAGTGCGCGCGCTGGCGCAGCGTTCAGCCTCGGCGGCGCGCGATATCCGCACCCTGACCGATCGCTCCGTCAGCCTGATCTCTCAGGGCAACGCGCTGGTGAAAGGCGCTGGCGTCTCTATTCAGGAGATTATCGCCAGCGTCAAGGCGCTGGCCGCGCTGATGGAAGATATCTCGTCAGCCAGCGCCGAACAGAGCACCGGCATCGAGCAGGTCAACCTCGCCGTTACGCATATGGATGCCGCCACGCAGCAGAACGCCACGCTGTCGCAACAGTCGGCACAGGCGGCGCGCGCGCTCAATCAGCAGGTTGGCGCGCTCATGGAGAACGTAAGCCTGTTCCAGCTTAACCTCAGCGAAGCGCAGGTCGCTTAAGCAATGGCTCCCGCGTCCTGCGGGAGCCAACATCATCCTTGCTACGCCTCTTTAGCCACCATTGCGCTTCGCGCTGCGTAAATTTTGTGAAGAACATGGCAAGAGCCGGTTCCCCTGGTTAGCATGAAGAATGCCTGGCACGCAGCCGGAGAGCAGCAACATGAGGAGATTTTCGTGGAGAAGTGGCGTAACTGGATGATAGGGATCTGTCTGGCCGGAGCGGCCAGCAGCGCGTGGGCAGACTCGCTGGATCAGCAGCGACAGCGTTATCAGGAGATCAAACAGGCGTGGGACAGCAACCAGATGGCGACGGTGGAGCAGTTGCTGCCGACGCTGCAGGATTATCCTTTATACCCCTATTTGCAGTACCGCCTGCTGGCGCAGGACCTGGACCAGGAAACGCCGCTCGCCGTTAAAAACTTTATCCAGCAATATCCGACGCTGCCGCCGGCGCGCTCGCTGAAAACCCGCTTCGTCAACGTGCTGGCGCACCGCCAGGACTGGCAGGGCATTCTGAGCTTTAGCCCGGAAGCGCCAGGCCCGGTACAGGCGCGCTGCAACTGGCTCTACGCCAAATGGGCGACGGGGGCGCAGCAGCAGGCGTTTGAGGGCGCGAAGGAGATCTGGCTGCGCGGCACCTCGCTGCCCAACGATTGCGATCGACTCTTCTCCGTCTGGCAATCTTCCGGCCAGATGTCGCCCATTACCGTACTGGAGCGCATACGCCTCGCGATGAAGGCGGGCAACGACAGCCTGGTGAGCTTCCTGGCAAAAACCCTGCCGGAAGATTACCAGACCATCGCCAACGGCGTGCTTGCGTTGCAGAACGATCCGCAGACGGTGGTGACGTTTGCGCAATCCGTCGGCCCGACCGATTTTACCCGCCAGGCGACAATTTACGCCTTTACCCGCGTCGCGCGCGCCGATATGGAGAATGCGCGCAGCATGATCCCGCTGCTGGTGCGCGGACAGAAGATGGAGGCGGACGATGAGCAGGCGCTGAAAGAGATTGTGGTCTGGCGCATGATGGGCTCTGATTTAACTTCGGAGCAGGCGCGCTGGCGCGATGCGGTGATCATGAACAGCCAGTCGACAGCGCTGATTGAGCGGCGCGTACGCCTGGCGCTGTCGCAAAACGATCGCCGCGGCCTGAATACCTGGATCGCGCGTCTGCCGCTTGAGGCGAAAGAGAAAGATGAGTGGCAGTACTGGCAGGCCGATCTGCTTTACGCCCAGGGACGTAAAGAGGAGGCGGACGAGATCCTGCATAAGCTGATGCAGGCGCGCGGCTTCTATCCCATGGTGGCGGCGCAGCGGCTGGGCGTGAAATATCCGATGCAGATCGACGAGGCGCCGAAGCCGGACAGCGCGACGGTGCAGGGGCCGGAGCTGGCGCGCGTGCGCGAGCTGATGTTCTGGGGGCTGGATAACCTGGCGCGCAGCGAATGGGCCAACCTGATCGCCAGCAAAAGCCACACGCAGCAGCAGATGCTGGCGCGCTACGCCAACGAGCAGGACTGGTGGGATCTCAGCGTGCAGGCGACGATTACGGCAAAGATGTGGGACAGCCTGAAAGAGCGCTTCCCGCTGGCGTGGGAGAGCTTCTATAAGAGCAACACTCGCGACAAAGGCATTGCGCCGAGCTACGCCATGGCGATCTCGCGCCAGGAGAGCGCCTGGAACCCGAAAGCGCGTTCGCCGGTCGGTGCCAGCGGTCTGATGCAGGTGATGCCGGCGACAGCGGCGCATACCGTGAAGATGTACAATATTCCCGGCTATATGAACAGCAATCAGCTGCTGGATCCGCAGACCAATATCCAGATCGGCACGCAATATCTGGAGTATGTCTATCAGCAGTTCGGGCAGAACCGCATTTTCGCCTCCGCGGCTTACAATGCGGGGCCGGGACGCGTGCGCAGCTGGCAGAACGTCAGCGCGGGCAATCTTGATGCGGTCGCCTTTATCGAAACCATTCCCTTCTCTGAAACGCGCGGCTACGTGAAGAACGTGCTGGCCTACGACGCCTACTATCGCCACTTTATGGGCGAGCCGGACAAGGTACTGTCGGACAGCGAGTGGAACCGCCGCTACTAGCGTGTTATGCTTCCGTACTCGTTAGTGAGTACGGAAGCCTGTTTTATGACGCAATCTCCCGCCCGGTCGGCGCAACATTCCCTTTCTGAAGATAACTGGCGGCGCTTTATCGCGCTGATGCAGCAGGCTTACGCCGATGACGTGGCGTTGCCTTTGCTGCAGCTGATGCTGACGGCCGATGAGCGCGAAGCGCTCGGCACGCGCCTGCGCATCGTGGAAGAGTTAATGAACGGCACCATGAGCCAGCGAGAGCTGAAAAATGAACTGGGCGTCGGCATCGCGACGATTACGCGCGGTTCGAACAGCCTGAAAGAGGCGCCGCCTGAACTGCGGCGCTGGCTGGAGGCGCAACTGGGACGTGGCGGGGTCAGCGCTGATAAAGCGGATGAGTAAAAGGGCAGAGCGCCAGGATAAGCGCCTGATGATAAACGCTGGAGCGCGTCAGCAGGCCCTGCGTAAAGGCACCGATGGCACCGCCTTTATGTTTGATATTCTCTACCCCGGTCAGCCGCGCCATCTCATCGCCCAGCTCGCGCCCGGCACGTAAGCCCGTCAGCACCACCTGCGGCAGCGTAAAGCTGGCGGAGCGCGACTCGCCGCGCCGTTCGGCGTTTTCCACTACCATCCAGGCGAAAGCGCAATCCTCTTCAATACCGGCCTCGATCGCCACCCAGAAATCAGCCTCTGGCTCTGCCCGGCGCGCGTTGGCGACGCGCTGACGTGCGCCGGTTCGCGTTTCCGCATCGCTCAGGGGCTGGGCTGCGACGCCGCTATCGACCTCAACCCCGCGAATATGGCAGGATCCTTCGCCGAAAACGTCGTTGAACGCCTGAGAGATTGCACGAATTTTTGCCGGATTGATGGTGGCTGCGATAACCTGGTACATAATCTATTGAACCCTTTAGGCAAATTTGTCGCAGTATAACGGAAACTCAGCATGCTACAGGTCTATCTTGTTCGTCACGGTGAAACGGTATGGAATGCGGAGCGCCGCATTCAGGGACAATCCGACAGTCCGCTGACGGAGAAAGGAGAGCAACAGGCCCATCAGGTGGGCGAGCGCGTTAAACATCTTGGCATTACCCATGTTATCGCCAGCGATCTGGGGCGCACGCAGCGCACCGCCGAGATCATCGCCGACGCCTGCGGCTGCGCGGTGACGCTGGAGCCGCGCCTGCGCGAGCTGAATATGGGCGTGCTGGAGAAGCGTCCGCTGGATGGGTTAACCGAGGAAGAGGAGCGCTGGCGCAGTACGCTGGTGGACGGCACCGAAAATGGCCGTATTCCGCAGGGCGAATCGATGGCGGAGATGGCAGCGCGCATGCACGAGGCGCTGAATGCCTGTCTGGCGCTCCCCGCGGGCAGCCGACCGCTGCTGGTGAGCCACGGTATGGCGCTTGGCGTGCTAATCAGCACCATTCTTGGCCTGCCGGCTCATGCGGAGCGTCGTTTGCGCCTGCGCAACTGCTCAATCTCTCGCGTCGATCATCAGCACAGCGCCTGGCTGGCGGAAGGCTGGGTGGTAGAGACGGCGGGTGATATATCGCATCTTGACGCGCCTGCGCTGGATGAGCTGCAGCGCTAAAGAAAAAGCCGTCGTGGCGACGGCTTGATGGTCAGTTCGCCTGCTGATGGCGAATCGGGATCAGGTATTCGCAGCGGATCTCTTTTGGTGGCTCGCTGCGCTTCTTGCCGCCGTGGGTAATGAAGCGTTCGATATCCTGACCCTGACGACGCGTCAGGCCGAGCGTCGGCATGCAGGTGCCGTAGAGCAGCAGGATAAAGTCCTGTAGCTCGTTGCGCGGGCCGTTATAGGTGAACTGCACATAGTCGCCCGCTTCCAGCAGCACGCTCTGGCCGGAGTGCAGGTTAACCGCCTGATCGGACGGTACGGCAGTGGTGTAGAGGATCTCCTGCTCGTCATCCTTCTCCTGGCTGGCGCGTACCTGATGCAGGCCATACAGCACCGGCGGAATGGTGTCGGTTTCCAGTAGAAACTGCTTCCAGAAATGGATACGCATTTCGTCGCGATAGCGTGAGATCTGCTCCAGAGTGCAGTTATAGCTTTGCGTTTGTCCCACCAGCACCGTTTCCGGCAGCGTGACGAAGGTTGACTCCGGCATACTGCTATCGTCGAGGCGAATCGGCGGGCGAATGCCGAATGAATTCCAGTCCGATGAGCGGCGATACCACGCGGGCGTCTGGTTAAACTGCTTTTTAAAGGCGCGGGTAAAGGTTTGTTGTGAATCGAAACGGTATTGCAGAGCGATGTCCAGGATCGGGCGGCTGGTCAGGCGTAGCGCCACGGCCGCTTTAGACAGGCGACGGGCACGGATATAGGCGCCGATTGCATGGCCTGTTACGTCTTTGAACATCCTCTGTAAATGCCATTTAGAATAACCCGCTTTCAGGGCAACATTGTCCAGTGAAAGGGGCTGATCCAAATGGCTCTCCAGCCAGACAAGCAAATCGCGAATGATACCGGCTTGGTCCATAAAACATCCTCATACTCTCTGGGTGCGACTAACGCAGTCGCCGAATAATAGCACTAAATGCACATCTGGCGTGGGCAGTTCTGTTGGGAGATTGTGCCATGTCAATGTGGGATAAAACCGGTTCTGGTTTGGTCAACGCGGACATTTGTCAGTACATTACATGCTCGTCTATTAGATTTGCAATGGTAACGCTATGACAATAACTCGCTTTTTCGCTGCTTCATTCGCCACGCTGCTGCTGGCATCCCCGGTTCTGGCCGAAGAGATCGGCTCGGTAGATACGGTATTCAAGATATTTGGCCCCGATCATAAGATCGTGGTGGAGGCATTCGACGATCCCGACGTAAAAAATGTAACCTGTTATATCAGCCGGGCAAAAACCG
>NZ_DJDN01000058.1:9721-10088 GCF_002431095.1 Pantoea sp. UBA5923
ATATCAGCCGGGCAAAAACCGGCGGAATCAAAGGCGGCTTAGGGCTGGCGGAAGATACCGCCGATGCGGCGATCTCCTGTCAGCAGGTAGGGCCGGTAGAGCTGAGCGACGCTATTGCTAACGGTAAGGCGCAGGGCGAAGTGGTGTTTAAGAAACGCACCTCGCTGGTGTTTAAAAAGCTACAGGTGGTGCGCTTCTTCGATCAAAAACGTCATGCGCTGATCTACCTGAGCTATTCCGACAGGGTCGTTGAAGGGTCGCCGAAAAATGCGCTGAGCGCAGTGCCGATTATGCCGTGGCGGGAATAAAAAAACGCCCGTAAGGGCGTTTTATTGCGAGCCGGCATGGATGCCGCTTTTGCGTCTTT
>NZ_DJDN01000058.1:10205-10725 GCF_002431095.1 Pantoea sp. UBA5923
ATGCCGCTTTTGCGTCTTTGCCATCGGGTCGTCTCACCCGCATTAGCGCGGTGTCAACCAACCCTGACTTCCGTTAAGGAATTACTCTTCCAGATCGCCACAGAAGCGGTAGCCTTCGCCGTGAATGGTGGCGATGATCTCTGGCGTATCCGGCGTGGACTCAAAGTGCTTGCGAATACGGCGAATAGTGACGTCGACGGTGCGATCGTGCGGCTTCAGCTCGCGGCCGGTCATCTTCTTCAGCAGATCGGCGCGGGTCTGGATTTTGCCTGGGTTCTCGCAGAAGTGCAGCATGGCGCGGAATTCGCTGCGCGGCAGCTTATACTGTTCGCCGTTAGGGCTAATCAGCGAGCGGCTGTTGATGTCCAGCTCCCAGCCGTTGAACTTGTAGCTTTCTACCTGACGGCGCTCTTCGTTCGGCATCGCCAGATTCATGGTGCGCGACAGCAGATTACGTGCGCGAATGGTCAGCTCACGCGGGTTGAACGGTTTGGTGATGTAGTCATCCGCGCCGATCTCC
>NZ_DJDN01000058.1:10945-11203 GCF_002431095.1 Pantoea sp. UBA5923
GTCATCCGCGCCGATCTCCAGACCAAGGATCTTATCCACTTCATTATCACGACCGGTCAGGAACATCAGCGCCACGTTGGCCTGCTCGCGCAGTTCGCGTGCCAGCAACAGGCCGTTTTTACCGGGCAGATTGATATCCATGATCACCAGGTTGACGTCGTTGTCGGTAAGCACCTGGTGCATTTCAGCGCCGTCGGTGGCTTCATAAACGACATAACCTTCCGCCTCGAAAATGCTTTTGAGGGTATTACGCGTGAC
>NZ_DJDN01000058.1:11272-12276 GCF_002431095.1 Pantoea sp. UBA5923
AGTTCGTCTTCAACGATAAGAATGTGTGGGGTCTGCATGTTTCGCTACCTAAAATTTGCCAACAAATCGAAAACAGGGCGTACGCGGGTATTCAGGCTCGCTAAAAAGCGCGGTGTGTGGCGCTTAACCGTTGTACGAAATTATGTTCTTGATAAACCATCTATCAACGTCAACAACAGTGTTAGCTCAGCCAGTCAGAATGAATATTGCCTGCCCCAGGAGAGAATCTTTTGGCGCATATCCTAACCGCATTAACAGCAACCTAACAGCACCGACAACAACCGATAAGCATAAAAACAACGCTTCGTTGACTTATATCAAATGCAATTGTAGCACGTTAACACTTATGTGAAAAACTTCTCTTGTAATGCAAGCTTAGCTCACAAAAAATATCAATTTCGCTACATATTTACGCGATGTATGCGTAAAACAAAATTGTAGTTACGCTTTTGCTACTGCCCTGTTTAAAAGGCTATTTCGCCTGTTAATTTGATTTATTGCCCGTTCGTAATGCAATAGGGTTCTACAGGGTTTTTTATTGAATTTTAACATCCTTAACAAATTATTTTCTCAGCCCGCTGGATTCCGGCTTTAACAGCGGCGCGTGCTACTATACGGCGCGATTTCTAAACACAAATGGAATAATCATGCGTTTCCCCCTTATTCTGGTTTCGCCCGCCCGGGCGGAAAATATTGGCGCAGCGGCGCGTGCGATGAAAACGATGGGCTTCAGCGAACTGCGCATCGTCGCCAGCGACGCCTGGCAGGATCCCGCCGCGCGGCGAGTCGCACACGGCGCCGGGGATATCCTGGATAACCTGCGCACCTTCGACACCCTGAACGACGCGCTGGCCGATATCGACTTCTCTGTCGCCACGACGGCGCGCAGCCGCGCGAAGTTCCGCTACTACGCCACGCCGCAGCAGGTTGAGGCGCAACTGCTGGAGAAGCGTCAGTGGGTAAACAGCATGGCGCTGGTCTTTGGCCGCGAAGATAGCGGGCTG